>NZ_JAKUFF010000010.1:0-91365 GCF_022663305.1 Bacillus cereus group sp. BfR-BA-01408
GAAGAACTTAATAAAGAAGAAATTGTTATGATTGGAGATAGAAAGCACGATATAATCGGTGCGAATTATAATGAGATTGCTTCAATTGGTGTTTTATACGGTTATGGTAGTGAAACAGAGTTGACTGAAGTTGGTGCGACTCATATCGTAAATGATGTAAAAGAACTACATCATTTTTGTTTAGAAAATAGTTTGATAAAGAAGTAAATATAGAGACTAATAATCCCTTTATAACGTATGATGATGAAATCGTTTTTGTTTAAAGGGATTTTTTATATGTAATCGAATATGTATAATTAGACATTTTTAGCATGAAAAATTTGTATGAATAAGAGGAGGGATGTCAGAATCAAAAGATTAGTAGTAGAAGTTTATCAATAAAAGTTTGAATTTTCTGTTAAAGGAGGGGTATAATTGGAGCTAGTTATTATATTATTAGCACTTAGTTTACTTATGTTTGTAGCTTATAGAGGCTTTTCTGTTATTTTATTTGCACCGATTTTTGCTTTATTTGCGGTATTTTTGACAGAGCCTAGTTTTGTATTACCGTTCTTTTCGAATATTTTTATGGAGAAAATGGTAGGTTTTATTAAACTATATTTTCCTGTATTTTTACTCGGGGCAATATTTGGGAAAGTAGTAGAAATGTCAGGGATTGCGGACTCAATTGCAAAGACAATTATAGAGTTAGTTGGTGAAAAACGTACAATATTAGCGATTGTATTAATGGGTGCTATTTTAACGTATAGTGGTGTTAGTGTGTATGTAGTAGTGTTTGCTGTATATCCGTTCGCAGCTAAGTTGTTTCGACAAGCGAATATTCCAAAACGTTTAATTCCTGGAACAATCGTTCTTGGAGCGGTCACGTTTACGATGGATGCGCTACCTGGATCACCACAAATTCAAAACGTTATACCTACAACGTTTTTTAAAACAGACATTTATGCTGCGCCGATACTTGGTATTGTAGGGGCAATTTTTGTACTTACGTTAGGTTTACTATATTTAGAGAGTAGACGTAAGAAGGCGAAAGCAGCTGGAGAAGGATATTTTGGTTTTAACGATGGGAATACGGAAATGGCAGCTTCTTTACAAGCAGAACAAAAAGATATGCAGCTGGTTAAAAATATTGAAATTACAAGAGCGCAGCAAGTAATTGCTTTTATACCACTTATTTTAGTAGGTGTAATGAATAAAGTTTTTACTATTATGATACCGAAGTGGTATCCGAATGGTTTTGATTTTTCTGCAATTGGTATGAAAGCATTTGGAAAAGTAGAATTAAGTGCAGTAGTTGGAATCTGGTCAGTAGAATTAGCACTTATCATAGGTATAGTAACAACGTTATTATTATATTGGAAACGAGTAGTAACAGGATTCCAAGCTGGATTGAATACAAGTATTGGTGGAGCGCTACTTGCAACAATGAATACAGGAGCTGAGTTTGGATTCGGTGGTGTTATCGCAGCACTTCCAGGTTTTGCGATTATGAGAGATGGCATTTCTGCCACGTTTACCAATCCGCTAGTGAACGGAGCAGTCACGACGAATATTTTAGCTGGCATTACAGGTTCTGCATCAGGAGGAATGGGAATCGTTTTAAGTGCAATGGGTGATAAGTTTATTGCAGCAGCTAATCAATTCGATATTCCGTTAGAAGTAATGCATCGTATCGTATCAATGGCATCAGGAGGAATGGATACATTACCACATAACGGAGCTATCATTACTATTCTTACAGTAACTGGGTTAACACATAAACAATCTTATAAAGATATATTTGCTATTACAGTTTTGAAAACGTTTGCTGTATTTTTAGTTATCGCGTTCTATACTTTAACAGGAATTTATTAAATAGATATTTTATAGACGAAAATATTAATTAGGGAAAGAAGAGGTGGAGTACTTGCAAGAAGTTGCTGAATTTCGTATGCCGAAGTCTGTATTATATGGAAGAAATTCGCTTGAAAAACTGGGGGAACAATCCAAGAAGTTTGGAAAAAGAGCTTTTATAGTAACTGATACAATTATGGAGAATTTAGGATATGTTGAGAGTTGTATACAACAATTAAATACAAAAGGTATTACCGTTATTACATATAATAAAGTAAATGCTGAGCCTACAAATATACATGTGTTAGAGGCGTTAACTATTTGTAAAGAGGAAAAGTGTGATTTTATTATCGGTCTTGGTGGTGGAAGTTGTATTGATGCAGCAAAAGCAGTTGCGGTGTTATATACAAATGGCGGAGAAGTGGAAGATTATGTCCAAAAGGATATGGAAATAGACAATGATCCGCTACCGCTCATTGCAATTCCAACAACTTCGGGTACTGGATCAGAAGTAACAAGTGTAGCAGTAATTACGAATAAACGAACAGATGTAAAAATGATGATGAAGAATCCGAGTTTTACCCCGCAAGTAGCGATTATTGATCCGATTTTAACACGTTCCGTACCACCTCATATTACAGCAGCAACAGGGATAGATGCATTATGTCATGCAGTCGAAGCATATATTTCTAAAGTTTCACAATCACTTACAGATGTACTCGCTCTTTCCGCTATTGAAAGTATTATGAAATATTTACGTATTGCATATGAAGATGGAGAGAATATGGAGGCAAGAGAAGCGATGATGATTGCTTCCTTACAAGCTGGAATTGCATTTTCAAACGCATCTGTTACATTAGTTCATGGAATGTCAAGACCAGTAGGAGCGTTATTTCATGTACCACATGGTATATCAAATGCAATACTATTACCTACAGTTTTAGATTATACAAAAGTGAGTGCAGTAAAAAGACTAGCAGAAATTGGACGCTGTTTAAATAAAGATATGTATTCCTATTGTGATGAAGAAGTAGCCGATTACACGCTCAGGGAAATAAAAAAACTTTGCTTTGATCTTCGTATTCCAAATTTAAAAGAATACGGAATTGGTGAGGTTGAATTTGAAAAAGCTATTTCTAAAATGGCATCAGATGCAATTGAAAGTGGAAGTCCAGCAAATAATCCACGAGTACCATCCTATGATGAAATTAAACAGTTGTATCGAGAATGTTTTCATTATCGATATGAAGATTCTATAAAAACATTAGAGTTTTAATTTCAGAATATTCTTATAAAATTTCCTTGGAAATAGTTAAAACAAGACTTTATATTTTGAACGTAAAGTCTTGTTTTATTATGTATAATATACATAATAAAATGTTTGAATCAGGTTATAAAAATAGTGTGAGGTAGGTGTAGTAGTTATGAAAACAATAGGATTAATTGGTGGTATGAGTTGGGAATCAACTGCTGAATATTATCGAATCATAAATGAAGAAATAAAAAAGAGATTAGGAGGGTTACATTCAGCAAAATGTATAATCAATAGTGTGGACTTTGAAGAGATTGAACGGTTCCAATCTAACGGAGATTGGAATGGAGCAGGAGAGGTATTAGGGAATGCAGCATATTCGTTACAGAGTGCAGGGGCAGATTTTATAATTATTTGTACAAATACAATGCATAAAGTAGTTGAGAAAATAAAGGAGAATATTCATATTCCAGTCTTACATATCGCAGATGCAACTGCGAAAGAAATGAAAAGAAAAGGTATTCAAACTGTTGGTTTACTTGGAACAAAATATACAATGGAGCAAGATTTCTATAAATCACGTATTAAAGAGAATGATATAAAAGCCATAGTACCATTAGAAAAAAATAGAGAAAAAATAAACGAAGTCATATATACAGAATTATGTTTAGGAAAAATCGTATCTCAATCCAGAGAGTATTATAAAACAGTTATAGAAGATTTAGTGCAAAAAGGCGCACAGGGTATCATTTTAGGTTGTACAGAAATAGGATTATTAATAAAGCAGGAAGACGTATCAGTTCCAATATTCGATACAACTTATATACATGCAGTTGAAGCAGTTCATTTCGCCTTACAAAATAGATTATAATTATATTATGTAATCTAGTTCGTGTATGTGGAAAACATTCAGAAAATATTTTATAATGTAAGTGGTTACATTGAAGGGGGAATGCGTGTGTTTTCAGTTCAACCAATCGCATTTGTACATAATGAAAGAAAGGAAATAAAAGATGATGAGTGGGGAGAAGTAAAATCCTATATTACTTTAACTGAAATGTATACAGAAGAAAGTATACAAGGGATTGAAGATTTTTCACATATTGAAGTTGTTTTTTATTTTCATAAAGTAACTGATGAACAAATTCAATATTTTGCTAGATATCCTAGAAATAATCATGATTATCCTAAAGTAGGTATTTTTGCACAGCGTGGAAAAAATCGTCCGAATCGTATAGGAGCAACCATTGTAAAGGTAATCAAAAGAGAAGGTAAATCAATTATTGTTGAGGGGTTAGATGCTATTGATGGCACCCCTGTATTGGATATAAAGCCAATAATGAAAGAGTTTATGCCGAAAGAAGAAATTGTACAGCCTAAATGGGCAACGGATATAATGAAACGGTATTGGAAGGGGAATGGAGTAAAATGAGAATATATGAGGCAACAATTGCAGATTTAGATGGACTAGCATCGGTTTTTAATAACTATCGTATGTTTTATAGACAAGATTCCGATCTAGAAGGAGCAAAAGTATTTTTACGAAATCGAATGGAGAGAAAAGAATCTGTTATCTTCGTAGCAGTTGAAGATGGTGAATATATTGGATTTACACAATTATATCCATCATTTTCTTCTATTTCGATGAAAGAATTATGGATTTTAAATGATTTATTTGTACAAGCTGCTAAGCGCGGGGCAGGAACAGGGAAAAAATTATTAGAAGCTGCGAAAGGATTCGCCTTAGAAAATGGTGCAAAAGGTGTAAAATTACAAACAGAGATTGATAATTTATCAGCACAGCGATTATACGCTGAAAATGGATATTTGAGAGATAATCGTTATTTCCATTACGAATTAACGTTTTAAATAATATTAAATTAAAAGAGGCGCTTTCATTTTGAAGGCGTCTCTTTTAATTCGCATTATAGTTGACTTAAAATCCAATTTGTCGCATCTTCAAAGTTTTCTGCAATGTAGTTTGGTTCAATATGTGCCCACTTGTCTCGGTACGTATGTAAAGCGTCGTATCCAGCACCTGTTCGTACTAAAATCGTTGTCGCATTCACTTTTGCTCCTGCAACGATATCAGTCCAGCGATCACCAATTACAGCACATTGTGTTAAATCAAGCCTGTGTTTTTCGGCTGCTTGTAGCAGCATGCCTGTATTTGGTTTACGACATTCGCAACCATCACCGTGTTTATGAGGACATACGTAAATATCATCAAAACCGAAGCCTTTTAATTCTTGTGAGAAATCGGCTATGGTCGCTATCCCATCCGCGATACCTGGTTGATTTGTGAAAGAGAAAATTTTTATATGATTAGCTTTTAATTTTTGCAGTGATGCTTTTGTAAAAGGAAATAATGTAAATGATCCTGGGTAATGTATTGTAGTGTCGCCGCCAATTGTACCGTCACGATCAATGAAAATTGCTTTAATAGTTGTCATAGTTATAGTCCTTTCTATTAAGAAGTAATTTAAAAATGTTTTACAAATCGATATCCATTCACTTCATATCCTAATTTTTTGTAAAAAGGATGAGCTTCTACTCTTTTTGTTCCACTAACTAGCCATGTGCCAATGCAATTATGCTTCTTTGCTAATTGCTCTGCATAATCCATTAATGCTTGCCCAACGCCTTTCCGTCGTATTGTAGAATCAACGCTAATAATTGAAATTTCTCCATACCGAGTTACATCTTCTAAATTTTCACGTATACGAAACCCAAGTAATCCAAGTATAGTTTTTTCTTCCTCATAAACATATAAAAAATCAAAAGGACTCATTTGTACGAATTGCAATCGGTTGTTCATATCTTCATACGAAATAGAGGAACCTTTTAATTCTTTTGTTAAAGAACAAAGTGCATCTATATCGTCTATCGTAGCTTCACGAATTTGAAAAGACATATTATCCACTCCAATTAAATGTAATCAAACATTAAGTATTCTGTTAAAAAATATTTATTCCTGCTATGAAAATAAATATTTTATAATGATATATAGATAGTTATATGTTATTCTTTTCCTAGTTTGTATTGGAAATGGAAAGAAGGGGAATGTATGTTAGAAGTAAATATCCGTTCTGCTGGATATGAAATAGGTGAAAAAACAATTCATGATATTGCCTTTTCGATTGAGCAAGGCGAATTAGTTGCTCTTATTGGCGCAAATGGTGCCGGGAAAAGTACAACGATTAAAACGATGCTCGGGTTACTTGTAAATGTGGATGGTGAAATATCATTTGGCGAGAAGAAAAATCCGTATGCATATGTGCCAGAACACCCGACATATTATGATTATTTAACGCTTTGGGAACATATTGAATTATTAATGGCTGCTCGCGAGAACGAAGCCGGAAGCTGGGAACGGAAAGCTGAAGAGTTATTACATATGTTTCGAATGGATAAGCATAAACATGAGTATTTATCAAAGTTTTCAAAAGGGATGAAACAAAAATCGATGCTTATATTAGCATTTTTAACTGAACCAGATTTTTATATCATTGACGAACCTTTTATCGGTTTAGATCCGGTAGCTACGAAAGAGTTTTTAAGTTATTTATATAAAGAAAAAGAACGCGGGGCAGGAATTTTACTTTGTACGCACGTATTAGATACAGCTGAAAGAATTTGCGAAAGATTTTTACTCATATCTCAAGGTACATTAGTCGCAGATGGCCATTTAGAGGCAATTCAAACGTTAGCAGAAATGCCAGGAAGTTCATTATTAGACTGTTTTGATGTAATTGTAAGGCGTGAACAACATGATTAAAAAACAATTTTATAAAAGATTACGCCATGAACTAGGGCGGAAATGGAAGTCCATACGTTCTATAACGGATTGGACGGTTGCGCTATATATTGTTATTCCAGCATTTATATTTATGGGGATTTATTATCGTTCACTATGGACGGAAGAATTATCGATGGGAGAGACTGTTTATTTCGGATTAAGTCTACTCGCATTTTATGCGATTACATATGGAAGAGGAGTTCGCTCATTTTTTGAGCAAGCGGATAGTTTATTTTTAATTTCGTACCCCGCTCACATGCAAAAATTAATCCAGTATGGCATGACATATACGTTTATTCGAATAGCAATAACGAATGTAGTAGTTGTTGTTGCGATGTTACCAGTGTTGATGAAAAGTATTGGAGTGACGAAGATACAAGTCGTATTATTTTGGCTATTCTTTACTGTATTTCGATTTTTGTTGGCGTTATTAACGAGATTTATTCATGTACGTGTGGGGAAACGATGGCTACTATGGATTATAAAAAATGTAATATTTTCTATAAGTCTATCCTTTTTTGGATTGAGTTTGTTTCTTATTTATAAAAATCCATGGTATTCTATACTAAGTATCGGTCTAACAGTGTTTCTAATTATCATATTGATAAAAGAAAAATTAAATTATAAAAATTGCTTTTTTAAAGAAGTTGAGAGAGAAAAAGAAGAAAGTATGCGCTGGACGAGTCGGATTATGCAAGTTGGTGGTCATACAGCTAAACCGAGTAGTTCGAATAAAAAGGCGTGGATGTTTCCATGTTCTAAAAAGTTTTTAGGGAAGAAAAAGGATTCTCGTATTGTTGAATCCTTTTTAAAAGAATTTTTTCGTACAAGTAGTGCGCGAATATTTTATATTCAAATTGTATGTATAAGTACTGTTAGTATTATTATGAGTCCGAAGTGGATTGCCGCTATTATTCTTGCATTTGCTTTATTTGCAATTTCCCGTTATGCGCGCGACTATTGGAATGAGTTTACGAACAAAATGTTTCTTCATTTATATTGTGATGAAGGCAAATTACTCTTGTTAAGATGGAAGACAGATCGCTATTTATTGTTTCCAGTAATACTTTTGTATGGAATAGTTATACTTTCTCATTTTTATTTATTACCAGCTGTAATTGCCGGGATTATTTTTATAGTATTAATTGGTTGGATAGTATTCTTACCATAGAAAAAAGAGCCGAAAAATGGCTCTTTTTTCTAATCCGTAACACATTGATAAATAAAATATACTAAAACGAGTATGCTTGCGGCGGAATACATGACATCTAAAGTCATCGGATCTCCTCCTCATTGTTGTTGTATTTTATTGTATGAAATCTTACAATTTCATATTCAAGTGAAAAATATGTGAACGTTAACAAAATTGTAAAGTGCAAAAATTACAATCATTTTGTATAATAGAGAAAACAACCGTTATATAAAATATAATGAGTGAAAGGGGAGGAAACATACATGCCAAATTGGTTTAGAAAAACCTTAGTCGCATTAATTACCGTATTTACATTTGGTTTAGTGACGCCTCCTTCCATATTGCTTGATAATGCCAAAGCTGCGGACAAGCCTACGAGCACAGCTGGGCAACAAAATTTGGAGAGTACGTCCTATACATATGAAGAAACGAATGACAGGTTAACCACCGATACTTTTATTACGTATGCAATGCAAGAAGCAGAGAAGCAGTCGATGCAAAAGTTTGGAACTAAAATTGGTCCAGTAATTGAAGATGAATTTAAAGATGTAATATTACCGAAAATTGAAGAGGCAATTGCTGAGCTTGCCAATGATGTACCAGAAGATTCACTACAATCATTAGCGATTTCCCAAAAACCAGCTGGTGGGAATAATGAAAAAATCTTTCACGTTTATGACACGAAATCAGGAAATGACTTATTGCGATTTCATGTAAGGAGAGATCATCCACCGCAAGATGGTTACTATTTTAATTTCCACTATCACCGTTTTGATGATGGGTACTCTGGACACCATGAGTTAGGGAATATTTATTGGAATACGAATGTACCGCCAAAGTGGCTTTCTTAAAAAGAACAAGAGAAAATCTTGTTCTTTTTTATGTGTATGGAAGGGTAAGACAACTACGGTGTTGAATAAGATAGGTTTAGAAAAAGAAGCAAAGGGAGTATGGGAATGCAAAAATATATTGTTTTTGACTTTGATGGCACATTAGTAGATTCACAAAATACATTTGTACCAATTTATAATCAAATTGCTAAAAAGCACGGATATAAAACGGTAAAGGAAGAAGAAATTGAGTATTTACGTAAATTAACGATGCCAGAGAGATGTAAACAACTCGATGTACCATTGTATAAACTACCGATATTAGCACTAGAGTTTTATAAATTGTATCAACCTGCCATAAAAGATCTTATTTTGTTCCATGGGATGAAGGATGTATTAGATGAGTTACATAAAAAAGGCTACGGAATTGCAGTCATATCATCCAACTCAGAAGAGCATATTCGGGCATTTTTACACAATAATAATATAGAAAATATACAAGAAGTATATTGTTCTAAAAATTTGTTCGGTAAAGATAAAATGATAAAAAGATTTTTAAAATCGAAAAAAATAACTGAGCAAGATATGTTATACGTCGGTGACGAACAGCGAGACGTAGCAGCGTGTAAAAAGGCTGGGGTGAACGTAATATGGGTATCTTGGGGATATGATGTCATTGAAACAGTGAAAAAAGATGCACCAGATTATATGGTCAATACACCGATGGAAATTGTGCAAGTAGTACAAGGAGCGTATTCTTAATAGGAATAAACTTCGAGCAGGCATTCATCATATGTAATTTTGGGTAGCGTATACACCAAATGTAGAAATGTAAGGGGGAATATGCATGAAAACAATTACAACATGGCAAAACAATATACAAATAGTAAAAGATGCAACGAATATTGTAGAAATTTCTAAAGGTTTTTCACCGGATAAGAAATATATAGTTACGACAATTGATGAGGAAAAATATTTGTTACGGATTGGCGATATACAAGAGTATGAAAGAAGAAAAATAGAGTTTCAAATTTTAAATGAAATGGTAAAACGTAACGTACAGGCACAAAGGCCAATTGAAATAGGTATATTGGAAGAAGAAGGTGTATGCTATAGTATTTTTTCATATTTAGAAGGGGAAGATGCGAAGAAGCTATTGCCTACGTATTCACCAAAAAAACAATATGAAATTGGCATAGAGGCAGGAAAAGATTTAGCAAAAATGCATACATATGAAGCTCCTAATGATACACTTCCATGGTATGAAAGAGCCATGAAAAAACATCAAAAATATGTAGAGGCATACAAAACATGCGGAATAAAAATAAAAAATGATGATAAAATCATTAAGTTTATTGATGAAAATGAAATGTATTTACAAAATCGCCCCAATCAATTTCAACACGATGATTTTCATTTAGAAAATATAATTGTACGGGATGGGAAATATGTAGGTGTTGTTGATTTTAATGGTTATGATTGGGGCGACCCACTTCATGATTTTGTAAAAATAGCACTATTTGCAAGAGACATTAGTATTCCGTATTCAATCGGACAAATAGAAGGATACTTTAATGGGAGAATACCAGAGGAGTTTTGGAAATTATATGCGGTATACGTAGGTATGACAGTGTTCTCATCAGTTGTATGGACATTACGAGCAGCACCACATATGTTAGATGATACGCTAGAGCGTCTTACTGTAGTTTTAGAGGATCATAAAGACTTTGAGCTATTAAAGCCAATTTGGTTTCAACCAGAAAAAATTGATATAAAAAAATAAAAGGCAGGTGTGAATCACATCTGCCTTTTATTTTTTACCATTCTTCGTTTTGAAGTAGTTGCATCCTTTTTGCATAGAGAAAAGGGGAATAGAGGGAAGAGTTATCGTCCCTCTATTAAAATATTTATTTTGTTTTCTTAAATGCAAGTGGCTGAGTACTAAGTGTAGCTGGCACATGTAACTGAAGCGATGGAAATTCACCACTCACATTCATTTCATAAGCGAATAATAAACTCATTTTCATTTGGAATAAATCAACTTTTGCAGAAAAGATGTCGTAATGATGATGCGTTAATTGAATGTCCATCTCCATAAATTGTACAAATAACGAATCATCTCGTTTGTATACTTGTAATGTTCCGTATGCAGGGTGTTCAAAAGTACCAGTATAATCCTCTAACTTGTGCGAAGGTGTAGTCCCTTTCATTTGTTCTGGGAGGGATTCAGTTGCTTCTTTCATCATTTCCTTCATTTTTTCAGTATCTTCTACAGCACGTTTATGCCAATCAATGGATTCTAATTCAAGTAGTTCGTCATAAATTTGATTAGCGAGATAAGTAGGAAGTAATGTTCCTCCAGCATTCGTTAAAATGACAAGGCCTATGTTTTCTGTTGGTATGAATGAAACAAGCGCTGAAAATCCATCGATATTACCGCCATGATGAATCACTTTTTTACCACGATAAGCGCTAATAAACCAACCAAGACCGTAACTATTTAATGGAGATTCAGGGAGTGATAAAACCGGTTGGTCTGGAATGGAATTGTGTGGTGTATACATTTGTTGTAATAATTCAGAGGAGATTAATTCATGATCTCCAAATTTTCCTTCATTTAAGTGAAGAAGTACCCAATTTGCCATATCTTTAATTGTAGAATTGATACAACCAGCAGCGCCAACGGTATCAATGTTGCGGAATGGAACTTCTTTTATTTCACCGTCATTTTCAATGTAAGGTAAAGCGTATTCATCTGTCGTTTGTGAATCGGTAACAGAGAAGTTTGTATGTCTCATATTTAAAGGTTCTAAAATATGTTCTGTAGTGTATTGCTCCCACGTTTGATTCGTTATGTTTTCTACAATATAGCTAATTGTCGCATACATTAAGTTGTTATATAGAAATGATGTGCGGAACGGTGCATCAAGTGGTAAATGTTTTATTTTTTCAACGAGATCTTTTCGAGATAAGGAAGAGCTGTACCAAAGGGCATCATGACGACTTACCCCGGTACGATGAGAAGCTAAATCTCGTCCTGTAACTTGTGAACTAGCAAGTAGTTCAGATAAAGAGAAGTTAGGTATATAAGACTGGACAGGAGTATCCCAATTAAACCTTTTTTGCTGTGCTAACAAACTTAATGAAAGTGTGCCAAAAGCTTTCGTTGAGGAACCAATTGCGAACAAAGTACGCGGTGTAACTGGTTCTTTTGTCTCTAAATTTCGATAGCCAAATCCTTCTGAAATAATAACGTCACCGTCTTTTATAATAGCTACAGCAGCTCCCGGAACGTTTAAATCCTTCATCATTTTTTCAACCGTTTTTTGTAAAGAAGTCATAACAGGCGTTTCAATTTTAGACATACTTCTAACCTCCAAATATAATTTTTGTTCTACCGCACTATACTTTCGGTAATAGAAAATAAAAACCTTTATAAATATGGAAAGTTAATAATTTTGTAAGGATGAATGAAATTATTATTTATTTAGAATTTTGTTTTTATTATAATTAATTTAAATTAATATTTAGAAAAGATGGTGAAGAAGTGTGCTAATAATAAAGAAATTGCGCTGTGATAATAAAAATAATCCGATAGGTATAGATTCGAAAGTTGTTAAAATTAGTTGGCAACTCGAGTCGAGTAACCGAAATGTAAAACAACTTGCGTATCAATTGCAGGTTGCGAAGGATAAAGAGTTTCAAACTATAGTATTCGATTCGCAGAAGGTAGAGACAGATCAAAGTTTATATATACCAATCAATTCGTTTTCATATAGTAGGGAAACACGCTATTTTTACCGAGTGAAGGCATGGGATAATCATGAAGAAGAGTCAGCTTGGTCAGAAGTAGCATTTTGGGAGACTGGATTACAAGGGCAAGATAATTGGAGCGGGAACTGGATTGCTGCGAAAAAAGAGCGCACGAAGGTAATGTCTTTTAATAAAAGCTTTTCTATTAAAAAATTAGTTGAAAAAGCACGTTTATATATCACTAGTTTAGGATTATACGAGGCTTCTATAAATGGAGAGCGTATTGGAGATTGTTATTTTACCCCAGGATGGACAAGTTATGATAAGAGAGTGTTGTATCAAACGTATGATATAACGCATGTATTAAAGATTGGTCAAAATGATATTTCCGCAATGGTAGGAAATGGGTGGTATAAAGGGCCGATTACTATGCATCATGTACGTAATTATTACGGGAGAAGGAGAGCGATAATTGCTCAAGTACATATCACGTATAAAGATGGAACGAAAGAAAAAATTGTAACAGATGAAACATGGAAAGTAACTCCAAGCCCTATTTTGTATTCGGAAATTTATGAAGGAGAAGTTTATGACGCTAGGCTAGAAGAAAGTGATCAAGAGCTAGAAGATGTTGAAGTAATTGAGCATGCCAAACAAATAATTGTTGCACAGGAAAATGAAGCGATTCGTAAAATGAAAATTATAAAACCAATCGCTATTTCAAAACTACCAAATCATGAATGGCTTATTGATATGGGACAAAATATGGTAGGTTGGGTTCGGTTTAAAGTCCGTCATGTTTATACTGGACAAAAGATAGAATTGCATCATGCTGAAATATTAAATAAAGACGGTAGTTTTTATAATGGAAATCTCCGCAAGGCAAAACAAAAAATAGTGTATATAGCAAAAGGAGAGGAAGAGGAAACGTTTGAACCTCATTTTACCTACCAAGGCTTTAGGTATGTGAAAATAAGTGGATTAACCCAGCCGCCTCAAATAGCAGATTTTGAAGGGTGTGTATTACATACAGATATGGAAAAAGCGACAGCATTTGAAACGTCTAATCCATTAATCAATCAACTTCATCATAATGTGGAGTGGTCTCAAAGAGGGAACTTCTTTGATGTACCAACAGATTGTCCGCAGCGAGACGATCGACTTGGATGGACAGGAGATGCACAAATGTTCATTGGGACGGCTACACAAATTATGAATGTGCAATCGTTCTTTAAAAAGTGGCTCCAAGATTTATCATTAGACCAAAATGTTAACGGAGCAGTGCCGTTAGTTATTCCAGATGCATTTGGGAAAAGACCGGACTTTGATTTAGATACTTCTGGCGGTTGGGGCGATGCAGCAATTATTTGTCCATGGGTTCATTATTTACATTACGGAGATGTATCCATTTTAAAAGAACAATATGACAGTATGAAGAAGTATATAGATTACATACGTTCACAAGGTGAAAATGAGTATTTATGGGATACAGGCTATCATTTAGGGGATTGGCTCGCATTAGATACGAAACCTGATGTATATGAAGGCGGAACAGACAAGCATTTTATTGCGACAGCTTATTATGCGTATTCTACATCGCTTTTACGAAAGGTTGCTGAGATTTTAGGTGAAAATACAGATGCTAAGTTTTATGCAGAGCTACATGGAAATATTGTTCAAGCGTTTCAAAATGAATTCGTTACACCGAATGGTAGGTTAATTTCAAATACACAAACAGCCCACATATTAGTACTTCTTTTTGAATTAGTGAAAGATAATATGAAGGAGAAAGTATTTAATCGCTTAATTGAGCTTTTAAAAGAAAATAAAAATCATTTAACAACAGGTTTTATAGGAACACCGTATTTAAATTTAATATTAAGCAAGTTTAACCGTCATGACCTTGCTTGTAAGCTTCTATTTCATGAAGATTATCCATCATGGTTATACCAAGTGAAACAAGGTGCCACAACGATTTGGGAACATTGGGATGGTGTGAAAGAGGATGGAGCCCTTTGGAATGATAGTATGAATTCGTACAATCATTACGCATATGGTTCTATCGTTGAATGGATATACCGATATATTATTGGATTAGAAGTGGATGAAACAAAACCAGCATATAAACATTTTTATATTCAGCCTCATTTTAATTCTAATCTAGATTGGGTTTGTATTAAGCGTGAAACAGCATATGGGGAAATTAAAATTGATTGGCGTGTAGAACATGGACAAGCAGTATTAAACGTTGATGTGCCAACAAATACATCTGCTACATTACGAATAGTGGAAGATGATTGGAGGTCAAGTGATATGCCTGAAATGAAATTAGGTTCAGGCGCATATGAATTTAGATTTTGTAAGAACATACAGAAGTAGAATTTTGTTAAGTATAGAAATGTTTTTTTATAAATTTAGTTTGTTCAATCTGTTAGCATTAAATTTATGATAAAATCCATATAGACTAGAGATTTGAAAGAAGGTTTTTCTACATATGAAACATGCTGAAAATGAATACTTAAATTTATGCCGCCATGTAATGGAGCATGGTACGAAGAAAGAAGACCGTACAGGGACAGGCACTGTATCTGTATTTGGATATCAAATGCGTTTTGATCTAAGTAAAGGTTTTCCTTTATTAACAACAAAGAGAGTGCCGTTTCGACTTGTAGCAAGTGAGCTACTTTGGTTTATGAAAGGTGATACAAATATTCGTTATTTATTGCAGCATAATAACAACATTTGGAATGAATGGGCATTTAAGAGTTGGGTAGAAAGTGACGAGTATACGGGTCCTGACATGACTGATTTCGGTCTTCGCTCACAACAAGATGAGGAATTTAAAGTTCAGTACGATGAGCAAATGGAATTGTTTAAAAAGAACGTTTTAGAAGATGATGACTTCTCAAATAAATATGGTTATTTAGGAGACGTATACGGTAAGCAGTGGCGTGCTTGGAAAACGACAGCTGGTGAGACGCTTGATCAATTAAAAGATGTAATTGAAATGATTAAAAAAACGCCAGATTCACGTCGCCTAATTGTATCTGCTTGGAATCCTGAAGATGTACCAAGTATGGCATTACCACCTTGTCATACGTTATTTCAGTTTTATGTAGCAGACGGTAAACTTTCTTGTCAGCTATATCAAAGAAGTGGTGATATATTCCTTGGAATTCCATTTAACATTGCAAGTTACTCGTTACTAACACATTTAATTGCACATGAATGCGGACTTGAAGTGGGAGAATTTGTTCATACAATTGGAGATGCCCACATTTATACGAATCATTTTGAGCAAGTAGAAAAGCAATTGGCGCGTGAACCACGTCCGTTCCCAAAACTTACATTAAATCCAGATGTGAAATCTGTGTTTGATTTTGAAATGGAAGATTTAACGATTGAAGGATATGATCCACACCCAGCAATTAAAGCACCGGTTGCAGTGTAATTGTAGAGGAGATGAAAAGATGATAGTTTCATTTATGGTCGCAATGGACGAGAATAGAGTAATTGGTAAAGATAATAATTTACCTTGGCGTTTACCGAGTGAATTACAATATGTAAAGAAAACAACGATGGGTCATTCGCTTATTATGGGAAGAAAAAACTATGAAGCGATTGGTAGACCGCTGCCTGGAAGACGTAATATTATTGTAACTCGTAATGAAGGGTATCATGTTGAAGGCTGTGAAGTAGCACATTCTGTAGAAGAAGTGTTTGAGCTATGCAAAAATGAAGAAGAGATCTTTATTTTTGGCGGAGCGCAAATTTATGATCTCTTTTTACCTTACGTAGACAAGTTATATATAACAAAAATCCATCATGCATTTGAAGGAGATACATTCTTCCCAGAAATGGATATGACAAATTGGAAAGAAATTTTTGTTGAAAAAGGTTTAACGGATGAAAAAAATCCGTATACGTACTATTATCATGTATATGAGAAGCAACAATAGTAAAAAAGATTGATGTGAAAATTCACATCAATCTTTTTATTTGTATCCATCAATATAGGTTTAAAGATGAGATTCGATAGTGCTATAATGAATGGTAGCATGTAAAAATGCTAAAATTTTCAAGAGTATTAAGATAGAAAGAGGAGGAGAATCGATTGAGAAAGGTATGGGGGATTCTTTTTCTTTGCTTAACATTCATGTTAGTCGGATGTGGTAAAGAAGAAAAACCACAAGAAGCATTTGATACATATGCAAAAGCATGGAATAAACAAAAATTTGCAGAAATGTATGATCAATTGTCAGAAAAGGCGAAAAAAGATATTTCAAAGAAAGAATTCACTGAGAAATATGAAAAAATTTATTCTGGCATTGAAGTGAAAGACTTAAAAGTAGAAGCAGGAGAAGTAAAAGAAGATAAAAAAGATGAAGGTCCTGTTCCTTTTAAAGTAAGCATGGATACTGTTGGTGGTAAAATCAATTTTGCCCATGAAGCAAAAATGGTGAAAGAAAAGGATGGAGATAAAGAATCTTGGAAAATAGATTGGACTCCTGATTTTATATTCCCAGGTATGACGAAAGATAGTAAAGTGCGTATGCAAACGACAGAGCCGAAGCGCGGAGAAATATATGACCGTAACGGTAAATATCTTGCGGTAAATGGTAAAGCTTCTGAAATCGGATTGATTCCTGAAAAATTAGGGGATGCAGCTCCGCAAACGAAAGAAACGGTAGCGAAGTTACTAAATATGTCTGTCGAAGAAATTGACCAAAAACTAGCAGCTAAATGGGTAAAACCAAATTACCTTGTACCAATTGGAATATTGCCTGAAGGAGCAACACAAAATACGTACATAGATTTACCTGGTGTTGCAACAAAGCCAGTAAATGTTCGCTCATATCCATTGGGAGAAGAAGCCGCACATCTTACTGGCTATATTGGAAAAGTGAATGCTGAAGATTTAAAAACGTTACAAAAGAAAGGTTATCAAGCAGATGATCCAGTAGGTAAAGCTGGTTTAGAGCAAGTACTGGAAGAAAAGCTACGCGGTAAAAAAGGTGGTCGTGTCTTCGTAGAAGATGCACAAGGAAAAGAAATTAAAAATTTAGCAAAAACAGATGCTGTTGATGGAGAAAATGTAACTTTAACGATTGACAGTGCAGTTCAAACCGAAATTTATAATGAAATGAAAAATGAGGTAGGATCAAGTGCAGCAATTAATCCAAAGACTGGAGAAACACTTGCACTTGTGAGCACGCCAGCTTATAACCCAAATACCCTTACAAGAGGGGCGTCAAAAGCGCAACGTGATGCGGTAAATAATGATCCGAAAAAACCGATGACGAATCGATTTACACAATTATCAGTTCCAGGATCTGTATTTAAGCCGATTACAGCTGCAATCGGTCTTGAAACGAAAACAATTGATCCAAAAGAAGAGTTAAAAATTGAAGGATTAAAATGGACAAAAGATTCTTCTTGGGGTAATTATTATGTAACACGTGTAAAAGATGCAAATCCGATTGATTTTGATAAGGCGATGAAATACTCGGATAATATTTATTTCGCACAAGAAGCTTTGAAGATCGGGAAAGATAAATTTATGAGTGAAGCGAAAAAATTCGGATTCGATGAGAAATTACCAATTGAATATGGATTCCCAGCTTCTAAAATCGCAAATGATGGTATTAAAAATGATATTCAAATGGCAGACACAGGTTATGGACAAGGACAAGTATTAATGACGCCACTCCATCTAGCATTAACGTACGCACCAATTGTTAATGAAGGAAACATACCTTCTCCATATATAATTAAAACAGATAAGCAACCAAAAGCTTGGAAAGAGAATGTAATTTCAAAAGGCAATCAGGATATATTAAAAACTGCTATGACGAAAGTAATTAATGATCCAGATGGTACTGGGAAAATTGCTAAAATTGATGGCATGACTCTTGCTGGAAAAACAGGTACAGCGGAATTAAAAGTATCAAAAGAGGCTGAAGGAAAAGAATTAGGCTGGTTCGCTGCATTTGATTTAAATTCACCAGATATGGTTATTACTATGATGATTGAAGATGTAAAAGGTAGAGGCGGAAGTAATATTCCAGCTGAAAAAGTAAAACATGTATTTCAAAAATAATATGTAATAAAAGGTTAGCTCTATAATTTGTAGAGCTAGCCTTTTTCTATGAAGGAATCCTTAATATCTGTATACTGAATTTTAAGGAAACAAAACAAATCATTAACTTACGAAAAAAAAGTAGCTATTTTTTATTGACATCGAACGAAACTTTTCGTATTATACTTACATAAGGTAAGTTATTTACTTTCAAATTATAAATCTCAAATTAAAGATAAAATGTAGAAAAGGGAGAGAATACAATGACAAAAGTACTATTTATTACAGCAAATCCAAATTCAGCAGAAGGTTCTTTCGGAATGGCAGTAGGGGAAGCTTTCATCGAAGCTTATAAAAACGAACATCCACAAGATGAAGTTGTAACAATTGATTTATTCAATACTACAGTACCAGCAATCGATGCAGATGTATTCGCTGCTTGGGGTAAATTTGCAGCAGGTGAAGGATTTGAAGCTTTAACTGAAGCTCAACAACAAAAAGTTGCAGCAATGAACACAAACTTAGAAACATTTATGCATGCAGATCGTTATGTATTTGTAACTCCAATGTGGAACTTTAGCTATCCACCAGTAGTAAAAGCATACTTAGATAACTTAGCAATTGCAGGTAAAACATTCAAGTATACTGAAAATGGTCCAGTTGGCTTATTAGAAGGTAAAAAAGCACTTCACATTCAAGCGACAGGTGGCGTTTATTCTGAAGGAGCATACGCAGCTGTAGACTTCGGCCGCAATCACTTAAAAACAGTATTAGGATTTATTGGTGTAAATGAAACTGAATATATTGCAGTTGAAGGTATGAATGCAAACCCTGAAAAAGCACAAGAAATTAAAGAAGCAGCAATTGCTAATGCTCGTGAATTAGCAAAACGTTTCTAATATAGAATGGTTAAAAAGTCCAAACACTTGTTGTTTGGACTTTTTTTCTTCTTTTTCCTTCGTTTGTCTAGTATAATGAAGGTCGGAATGATAATAGGTGGGGGTTCTGTATGATTCAAACGTTTTTTAAAATCTTTTATTTAATTTTAATCGTAATTGCGATTACACCAAGAATGTGGCGTCTTAAAAGACAAGTAAATACGATGTCGCCACAAGAAAAAGATAACGCTGTGTACAAAACGACAAATTGGTTTGGTAAGAAAATGGTACGTGTAGCTGGGGGAACAGTAGAAGTTAAAGGACTTGAAAATGTTCCGAAAGATAAGCCGGTACTAGTTGTAAGTAATCACCAGAGTAATATGGATATCCCTGTTTTACTAGGTTATTTAAATAAACCAATTGGCTTCGTTTCAAAAGCGGAGATTAAAAAGTTTCCAGTTGTACCAACTTGGATGGAACTTATGAATTGTGTATTTATGGATCGTAGCGATCGTCGCCAATCACTTCAAGCGATTAAAGATGGAATTGAACTATTGAAGAATGGACATTCTATCGTAATTTTCCCTGAAGGAACGAGAAGTAAGGGTGGCGAAATTGGAGAGTTTAAGGCTGGGAGTTTTCATCTGGCTGTAAAATCTGGTGTAGCAATCTTACCTGTAACATTAGATGGGACATATAAAATGTTTGAAGCGAATGGAAATCGTATGAAGCGAGCTCGTGCAACAGTAACAATTTCTAAGCCGATTACACCTGAAGAGTATGCGACTATGGATATTAAAGAGTTAACGAAGTATACACAGGATGTTATCGCATCACAATTACATAAGTAATAAAAAAGGTTTCAGCTTACATTAAGCTGAAACCTTTTTTATGATGCTGTAGGTAGGACGTAAAAGAGTACGCAGAAGAACATCATCGCACTACCACCTAATACGAAAAGATGCCAAATGGCATGGTTGAAAGGTAACTTTTCCCAAAGAAAGAATATAGCTCCTACAGAATATAAAATTCCACCTGCTAAAAGTAGTGAAAAACCATGTCCAGTTAGATTTTCATAAAGTGGTTTAATAGCAACGATTATGAGCCATCCCATTATGATATAACATAGCGTCGATGCCTTAATAAAGCGACGTACAAAGAAAATTTTGAAGATGATACCTCCGATTGCTAGTGTCCATATAATTGCGAGTAACGTCCAACCTAATGGTCCACGAAGCGTAATAAGTAAAAAAGGAGTATATGTGCCAGCGATTAATAAATAAATGGCTGAGTGATCTAGTATAGTAAATAATTTTTCTACTTTTGGATGGTGAATGCTATGTAACAATGTCGAAAACAAGTACAGTAAGAACATGCTTACACCGTAAACCGTAAATGCAACAACAGCAGATGCGGTACCATGTTTAGAGGCATGAATAATCAATATGATTAAGGCAGGGATGCTTAAAATGGCACCGATACCATGTGTAATTGCATTTGCAATTTCTTCTTTCACAAATTGTGTCATTCGTGTCATTTTTTCAGTCATAATGGTAATCCTTTCTACTATCATAAAATAATATGTCTTTTCTCTTACCATATCATACACAAGGGCAATAGAAAATGAAATTTGTATAATTGATTATATTTTTGAATTTTTTTGACAAAAGTCAATGGATTTGTTGACGTTTTCAAACTTTTTTGACAAAATAAAATTATGTAATAGTAGGACAAGGAATCTACTAATAAAGGGGATGGGGAAATGTTTTCAAATATTGGCTTTCCAGGATTAATTTTAATTTTAGTAGCTGTACTTATTTTATTTGGGCCGAAAAAATTGCCGGAAATCGGAAAGGCTTTAGGGGAAACGTTAAAAGAATTCAAAAAATCAACGAAAGAATTGACTGATGATGCATTTCAAGAGAAGGAAAAGAAAGAAAAAATGTAATGAATTTTCTTCGAAATGGATAAATAAAGTGTGGTGAACGAGATGGAAGATCGGGAAATGAGTGTAGTAGAACATATAGTTGAGCTTCGCAAACGAGTAATATATACCGTGTTATCCTTTGTACTATTTTTAATTGTTGGGTTTACTTTTACGAAGGATATTTATTTTTGGCTTGTAAAAGACTTACCAATGAAATTAACTGTTCTCGGTCCAAGTGATGTATTGTGGATTTTTTTCTCGATTGCTACAGTATTTGCTATCGTTTGTACAATTCCTTTTGCTGCTATACAAATTTGGTTATTTGTAAAACCAGGTTTACATCCAAATGAACAAAAGATGACGTTAATGTATATACCGGTATTGTCTATATTATTTATTGCAGGTTTATGCTTTGGATATTTCGTTGTAATGCCGTTTTTATTTCATTTTTTAACTACTATAGGTAATGAAATGTTTAATACGATGTTTACGACAGAAAAGTATTTTCATTTTGTTCTTAATTTAACAGTTCCATTTGCTGTAATTTTTGAATTACCAGTAGTAGTAATGTTTTTAACGAGTATTGGACTATTGACGGCGGAATTTCTAATAAAAATAAGAAGGTATGCTTACGTAGCATTGATTATCATTGCATCGTGTATATCACCGCCAGATTTTTTATCACATAGTTTAGTTGCGGTACCGCTTATTTGTATTTATGAAATTAGTATCGCTTTATCAAAGATTGTTAATAAGCGAAAAAAGAAAAGAGAAGAAGAAATTCAGTCGAAAAGTGCCTCGTTATAAAGGCACTTTTTTTATTTATTTGTTATACTCTAGTTATAAACGTATACAATATAGAGAAGAAAAAAATTATAGAATCTCCAAAATTTAGACAAACTTTGCGCTTTTATAAGTTTATACTGAATATATTAAGCAATATACGGATAACGAGTCCTTGTCTTATTAGGAATTTAGGATGGGGGATGGATTAGGTGAAGATGAATAGAGTATAAATCTTTTAACCATAAGGACTACAGAGATTGTCTAAGGATACTTTTGTATTCATGGGAGTCGCCACTTTAAACAACGTGTTACAGCGTAAAGTAGAAGAAGTTCAAAAATCCAATGAAAAAGAGGATTGATATTGTGATTACGAAAAGTTTTTATTTCACTCATTCAACAGGGGAGTGTATTAAAATATTTGAAATCCCTGTCCTACAAGCGCAGCATCCATTATCGTTTCTAATACAGTCTCGTCTTCAATTATTTATTGCAAAAATTCAAAAACAAAAGCACCCAAGATTTTCGTATTCTTTCCGTGAATATTTACAAAATTGTTTGAAGTGGAATGATTATTTAAATGTATATAAAACAAATACTCTTGAAAAAAATGCATGATATAGAGTGGGGACAGGGTTAAGAGCTCTGTCTTTTTCATTTTAGATATAAAAATATAATTAATTTAATGAAATTTCGTTTCAAATTGTTGAAAGCAATGGGAATACTAGTATAATAACAAGGAGAGCGTATTGGAAAGGGAAGAATATAATATGCAAAAAATTAAAATTGTAACAGATTCAACGGCAGATTTATCACAAGAGGTAATTGAGAAATATGACATTCATGTTCTACCATTATCAATCTCTGTAAATGGACAAACATATTTAGATCGCGTTGATCTACAACCAGATGAATTTATTGAAGAAATGATTAAATCAGAGGAACTACCAAAAACATCACAACCAGCAATGGGTACATTTGTAGAAATGTATGACAAGTTAGGTGAAGATGGAAGTGAAGTACTTTCCATTCATATGACAAGTGGAATGAGTGGTACTGTGGCAACTGCAAATAGTGCTGCATCAATGACCGACACAAAAGTAACAGTTGTTGATTCGCAATTTATTACACATGCTTTAGCATATCAAGTAGTTGAAGCTGCGAAAATGGCAAATGAAGGACGCTCACTAGAAGAAATTTTAAAACGTGTAGATGAAGTAAGGAAGAATACTCGTTTATATGTAGTAGTAGATACATTAGAAAACTTAGTGAAGGGTGGGCGTATCGGTAAAGGAAAAGCGTTTATCGGTTCGTTGCTTAATATAAAACCAATTGCTAGCCTTGAAGATGGTGTTTATAACCCTGTAACGAAAGTGCGTAGCCAAGGTCAAATTGTAAAAACGTTAGCTAAGTTATTTGAGGAAGATACAGCTGGGAAAGTTATAAAAGCTGTGGCAATTCCGCATGCGAAAGCAATTCCTTTAGCTGAAAATGTAAAAGCGGCTGTTGAAAAAGTAAGTGGATTTGCTAAATCAGAAATTTTCTTTACAACGCCTATTATTAGTACTCATACAGGTCCGGGTGCAATCGGATTTATGTATTTAGCAGAGTAATAAAAAAGCTACTTGAAATTTATTTCAAGTAGCTTTTTTATGTGAATAGAAAGTAAGAAATAAGAAGGGCTATACAGGCACTCCCGCTAATGATATAGCGAGTCTGTAAATATTCATTCATAGAAAACACCCACTAATTAAAGTTTCACTTTATGATTTTCTATAGTATATGTTGGATATAGAAGATAAGTAGTTACGTTATACATGTAACGTGTTAATTTTTTCATTCACTTTCTTAGCATGTGTTTCGCCATTATAAGTGAAAGTTTGACCTAAAAAGAGTACATGCAGTTGTTCCCACGGTAACATACGTAAATTCCAATTATTTCGAAGTCTTGTTATTGCCTCGCGAGGTGTTTCATCGGCGAGTGCAAAAGCTCCGTAATGCATTGGTATAAAGTGTGTAGCATTTAAATCTAAATAAGCTTGCACTGCTTCTTCAGGTGAAACGTGAGATATTTTCATAAACCATTCTGGTTCATAAGCTCCAATTGGCATAAGGGCAATATCAATTGAAAAGCGTTTGCCAATTTCTTTGAAACCTTGGAAATAGCCACTGTCTCCACAAAAATAAATGGTTTCCTCCACATTGTCATTTTTAATAATCCATCCACCCCAGTGAGATGTGTTCATATCAAATAATGATCTTCTCGTCCAGTGCTGAGCAGGTACGAAGTGAAAGGAAACATCATCAATAGTCGTACTTTCCCACCATTTATACTCTTCTACATTGTTGAATTTTTTACGAGTAAATAATTTTTTTAGCCCAATGGGTACTAAGTATAATACGTCATCATTAAGTTGGCGAAGTGTTGAAAAATCTAAATGATCATAATGACCATGTGAAATGAGGACAATATCAATTTTAGGTAGTTCTTGTATAGAAAGACCAGGTTCAGTAAGTCTTGGGACTAGCTTCAATTTATTGGCCCATACTGGATCCGTTAATATATTAAGTCCATTCGTTTGGATAAGAAAAGTGGAATGCCCAATCCATGTGACAGTCGTTTTTTCAACATTACTTTGCAAAAATGCACTTTGTTTAACGGGTGATTGTTCTACTAAGAAAGAAAAATCTTTTTTGTTTTGCTTTCGTTCTTTACGCCAGCGTATAAAAGAGCGAATTGATTTTTTTGTACTCACATTATCCATATTTTCATAGCGCTTTGCCATGAACATCACCTCATTTAAAATCGTTGTAATTGTATTGTACCGAAATGTTGTTAAGGAATACAGTGTATAACATGGATGAATGTTTAAGGAATTGTTAAAAAATAGGGGGATCTATTTACAAAAGTAACAATAAAATTAGTTTTGTAACTTCTATTTAGAGAAATAATAGTGAAAAAATATATTTTGTCTAGTAATTCGCTTGAAATAAAGAAGTAACATACGTAAATTCGTACGATTTCGTGAACAAATGTAGTAAACAATTTTCTCGTAGTGTTAACTTTTGTTATGATAAGCATAGCCTATTTAAATTTAGGATAGAGAAAAGAGGTTTATAAATGAAGCGTTATCAAAAAATAATTGGTCTTATGGTTGTATTTTGTCTCTTTGTACTTGCTGGATGTAGTGGATCAGGTTCAAAGCTTCGTAAACCATTAAATTGGGATTTAGAAACTTTCCAATTTACAAATCAAGATGGAAAGCCATTTGGTACAAAAGATTTAAAAGGGAAAGTTTGGGTTGCAGATTTTATGTTCACAAACTGTCAAACAGTTTGTCCGCCAATGACTGCTAATATGGCAAAATTACAGAAAATGGCGAAGGAAGAGAAATTAGATGTTCAGTTTGTATCATTTAGCGTAGATCCTGACCTTGATAAGCCAGAAAACTTGAAAGCTTTCATTCAAAAGTTTACAGAAGATACAAGTAACTGGAACCTGTTAACAGGTTATTCGTTAGAAGATATTACAAAGTTTTCAAAAGATAATTTCCAATCACTTGTAGATAAACCAGAGAATGGTCAAGTTATACATGGAACATCATTTTATTTAATTGATCAAAACGGAAAAGTAATGAAAAAGTATAATGGTATTAGCAATACGCCGTATGAAGACATTATACGTGATATGAAACGATTAGCAGAATAAAAAGAGGGGTGCAGATTAAAGCACCCTTCTTTTTTACATTAGTCTATGGATAAAATGTCATGTTGCTGTGGAAGTTTTGGTGCCCGAATTTCTAACACGCCATTTTGATATGAAGCTTTCGCTGCTTTTTTATTAATTGAATACGGCAACTTAATTAATCTTGATGCTTCTGAAATGGAACGTTCTCGGCGATAATAGTTATGGGATGTTTGCTCTTCTTCTTCCAGTATCTCTTCTTTTACAGAGACTTTTAAGTATTCATTTTGTATTTCAATTTGAATTTGTTCTTTTTGTATACCTGGTAGTTCAGCTGTAACAACGAGTTCTTCGCCAACTTCGTATAAATCTACAGGGAATGTTAATAAACGATTTCCTTTTTGGAAAAAATGATTTAAATCAGCAATTACATTGCGAAGTGGTGTTTGCTCGAAGAAATCATCAATTTGCTTTAAATAATTGCGAACCGGTGGGCGAGAAGAGTCTTTTTTTTCTTCACTCATGGTATTCCCTCCTAGAAATCAATTTGCAATATCATATGACAAAAGCGGAGAAAGGTGATTGCCTAATTTTCATGTTTTCATAAAAATTTGTTAAAAATGTGAAATGGAGTGATTTTTTTATAGTTTTTGGTCGCCATATTCAGTTGATTATGCTAGTATAAATAGGGTTGATATAGTAGTATAGAGACAGAATGAAAACTGAAAGAGGGTAAGAAGTATGTGTGGTTTTGTAGGATGTTTATGTGAAAACCCTAGAGAGTTTTCAGAAACAGAAAAACATCAATTTGAAAATATGAACACGATGATTTTCCACCGTGGTCCAGATGACGAAGGATATTTTCGTGATGAGCATGTACAATTTGGCTTCCGCCGTTTAAGTATCATTGACTTAGAGGCAGGACATCAGCCGCTAACTTATGAAAATGATCGATATGTAATTATTTTTAATGGTGAAATTTACAACTATGTAGAATTACGTGAAATGTTACTTGAAAAAGGTGCAACGTTTGCAACGCAATCTGATACAGAAGTTATCATTGCATTGTATGCACATATGAAAGAAAAATGTGTAGACTACCTTCGTGGTATGTTTGCATTTATGATTTGGGATCGTGAAGAAAAGAAACTTTTCGGTGCACGTGACCACTTCGGTATTAAACCTTTATACATCGCACAACAAGGTGATACTACATTCTTCGCATCTGAGAAGAAAAGTATTATGCATGTGATGGAAGATAAAGGCGTTAACCCAACGTCATTACAACATTATTTTACGTACCAATATGGTCCAGAGCCAGAAACATTAACAATTGATGTTAATAAAATCGAACCTGGTCATTATTTCGTAAAAGAAATCGGTAAAGAGATGGAAATCCATCGCTACTGGAAACCTTATTTCAATGCTTCAAGTGCAACGAAAGAGGAGCATATCCAAGCAATTCGTGATGTGTTATATGATTCAGTAAAAGTGCATATGCGCAGTGATGTACCAGTAGGTTCATTCTTATCTGGTGGTATCGATTCATCTATCATCGCTTCTATCGCAAGAGAAATGAATCCAAATCTTTTAACATTCTCTGTTGGGTTTGAGCAACGTGGTTTCAGTGAAGTTGATGTTGCGAAAGAAACTGCTGAGAAATTAGGCGTTAAAAACCATAACGTATTCATTTCAGCGAAAGAGTTTATGGATGAGTTCCCAAAAATCATTTGGCATATGGATGATCCTTTAGCAGATCCAGCAGCTGTACCGTTGTACTTCGTTGCTAAAGAAGCACGTAAGCATGTAACAGTTGTTCTTTCAGGCGAAGGTGCAGACGAGCTATTTGGTGGTTATAACATTTATCGTGAGCCAAACTCACTGAAAATGTTCTCTTACATTCCTAGCCCAGGTAAGAGCGTTCTAAAAGCACTAAGTGGTGCTCTTAAAGAAGGCTTTAAAGGAAAGAGCTTCCTAGAGCGTGGATGTACGCCAATTGAAGAGCGTTACTATGGAAACGCGAAAATCTTCCGTGAAGAAGAGAAAGCTGAATTAATGAAGTATTACAATGAAAGTGTTAACTATATGGATATCACGAAACCATTGTATAACGAAATTAAAGATTATGATGATGTAAGCAAAATGCAGTACATTGACATGTTCACATGGTTACGCGGTGACATTTTATTAAAAGCTGATAAAATGACAATGGCAAACTCATTAGAACTTCGTGTACCGTTCTTAGATAAAGAAGTATTCGATGTTGCATCTAAAATTCCAACTGAATTTAAGATTGCTAACGGAACTACGAAAGCTATTTTACGTGAAGCAGCACGCGGAATCGTTCCAGATCACGTATTAGATCGTAAAAAACTTGGATTCCCAGTACCAATTCGTCACTGGTTAAAAGACGAAATGCATGATTGGGCTATCAATATTATAAACGAGAGTAAGACAGAGCATTTAATCGACAAACAGTATGTATTAAACTTACTGGAAGCACATTGTGCAGATAAAGGCGATTATAGCCGTAAAATTTGGACTGTACTTGCGTTTATGGTATGGCATCAAATTTATGTTGAGCATAAATACGATACGAATAAGTTCCACGAAGAAACGAAACGTGCGTATAGCTTAGTTTAATTAGAAAAACCTTAAGATCGTATATGGTCTTAAGGTTTTTTTCATAAATAGGACGTATTATTGATACAATAATAGTAAAAGGATGGACAACATATGATTACGTTTGAAAAAGTAACTGTAGAAAATGAAAACGTTGTAAAAGAAATGTTTCGCTCACATAGTTTAAGTGAGAAACAGGTACAGTATTGTGTGAAAGTCGATGATACATATATTGGTGTAATAGATTATCGTGTTCAAGGGGAGACTGCGATTTTATCTCAGTTAATTATTCACTTTGACTATCAAAGTTACGGTTATGGGACAAATACATATTTCACATTTGAAATGATGATGAAAGAAAGAAATGTGAAAGAGATAAAGGTATTACAAACGGAATTAACAGAACCAGTGAAATCTTTCATAGAGAGCTTTGGATTTAATGTGGAAGACGGAATATATGTGAAGAAAATATAGCGATGAGTAGTTATGCGGGATAAATATAAGGCAGGTGGATGTATGACGATGACTTCTGGTCTTGTATTAATTGGAGGGTGTTTTTTAGTAGCGGAGCTAAGCCATATGTTTATTCGAAAAAGAATGAATAAGAAGAGAAAGCCGTATGAATTACAATATGCTCCAGTGTTTTTCCTTTTGTTTTGTATGCTACTTACATTACAAAACATAACGAACTTTCCACCTCTTTTAAATGTTTTTTTAAAGTTCGGTTTGCTGTATAGTACCACTGGCATAGCCCTTTTATTTCTTTTATTTTGCATACGTTATATTCACTATCAATCGTATATATTTATATTAAATTGGTTAAAGCAAAATGATAGAAACCGCCTTACATAAGGCGGTTTTTTTATTTACGCTATGTATTGATTGGAATTACAATTACTTTCTTATGCCCATTACTTTTTTACATGTTACGCTTAAAAAATTTGAGTAGTAAATAGGTACAAAAATATTTTGAATAAAAATGAGGGCGGAATTATATATATTGAAAAAGTTTTCTGATATATCTATTGACAATGTATGAGATATACATTAATCTTTAAGTGTAAATGATAATCAATTTCATCTAGGAGGGCTTATGACACGCACTAAAAATATTCTTATACTTTGCGTTATGTTACTAATGGTCGTAATCGCAGGGTGCGGTAAAGAAGAAGAGAAGAAAGATAAAGATACATTAGTAAAGGCAAAAGATTCTTATAGTATAAAGCATGCAATGGGCGAAACGACAGTAAATGGTACGCCAAAAAGAGTTGTTGTTTTAACAAATGAGGGTGCTGAGGCACTTTTAACTGTTGGAGTAACGCCGGTTGGAACGACGAAACCACGAGCTGGTGATGAATGGTATCCTCATTTAGCGAAAGAGTTAAAAAATACGAAAGTAGTAGGAACTGAGCGTGACATTAATTTAGAAGCAGTAATGAAGCTTCAGCCGGATTTAATTATCGGAAATAAAATGCGTCACGAAAAAATATACGAGCAGTTAAAAGAAATCGCGCCAACAGTATATGCTGAAACATTACGCGGTGATTGGAAAGAAAACTTCACACTTTATACAAAAGCTGTAAATAAAGAAAAAGAAGGGAAAAATGCTCTAAATGATTATAAAAAGCGTATTGCAGCAATAAAAGGACAATTAGGTGATAAAATTAATTCTAAAGTTTCAATTATTCGCTTCGTCCCTGGTGATGTTCGTATTTATCAAAAAAATTCATTCTCAGGTGTTGTATTAAATGATATTGGATTTAAACGACCACCATTACAAGATAAAGATGAATTTGCAATTAAAGGAATTACAAAAGAGCAAATTCCAAATATGGACGGGGATTATTTATTCTATTTCACATCTGATAAAGACGCGGATAAGAATAATGAAGGAAATACATTAGCAAAAGAATGGACAGAAGATCCACTATTTAAACAACTTCAGGCTTCTAAAGATAATAAAGTATTCCAAGTAGATGAAGTGATTTGGAATACAGCAGGTGGTATTGTAGCTGCAAATCTTATGTTAGATGATATTGAAAAATATTTTCTGAAGTAAATGAATAATCTAGTGCATCACTTTAAATAGGTGATGCACTTTTTATTTTGTTAAAATACAGAAAATTCCTTCTTTTGAGTGTGCATAAGTTGTACAATTAAAATAATCATGAAATAAAGGAGTGGGAATAAATGAAAGCTACTCATAAAGATTGGGTTTTATTTAACGGAAGAATTGTAAATACGAAGGAAGAACAGCCGATGATTCCATTAGAGGAGAGAGGCTTTCAATTTGGTGATGGTATATACGAGGTATTCAGACTATATGATGGGAAGCCACATTTATTAGATTTACATTTAGAACGATTCTTTCATTCTATGGAAGAAATAAAATTAATTCCACCGTTTACTAAGGAAGAGTTAGTGGAAGAGTTATATCAAATGATTGAAAAAAATCAATTTCAAGAAGATGGTAATGTATATTTGCAAATATCAAGAGGTGCTCAAGCACGTAATCATGTATATGAGTCAAATATGCAACCAACATATTTTGCAAACATTGTTTCTTTTCCAAGGCCAATCACGGCTATGGAACGAGGAATAAAAGTTACTGTAGAAGAGGATATACGCTGGAAGTTTTGTCATATAAAATCCTTAAATCTGCTACCTAATATTATGATTAAAAATAAAATAAACGAACAAGGCTATCAAGAAGCGATATTAGTACGAGAAGGAATTGTAACGGAAGGGTGTCATTCAAATTTCTTTATGGTGAAAAATAATAAATTGATTACACATCCGGCTGACAATTTCATTCTACACGGCATTACACGTCACTACGTTATTACATTAGCGAAAGAGTTACATATTGAAGTAGAAGAAAGAGAATTTTCACTTCAAGAAGTGTATGAGGCCGATGAATGCTTCTTCACAGCGACGCCACTTGAAATATTCCCAGTCGTTCAAATTGGTGACGAGCAGTTCGGAAAAGGCGAAAGAGGACCGATTACAAAGAAACTCCAAGTTGCATATGAAGAAAGTATTCGTTTGTTTAAAGTTACGAACTAATATTGAAGAAAAAAGCTGGTATTACTCCAGCTTTTTTTCATGATATAATTCAAGCATAGGACAAGATTTGAAAACGCTGTAAAAAGGGGATTTAATGTATGAATTATGAAGATTTTAAAGAAGTAATTCACGGTAGACGAAGTGTTAGAAAGTTCACGGAACAAGAAGTAGCCACTAGTGATATAAAAGATATTATTGATTGTGCTCGTTATGCACCGAGTGATACAAACTCACAAACTTGGGAGTTCTTGGTCATTATGAACCGAGAGAAAATTAAAGAAATTGAACAAATGACATGGGATGCATTACATAAACTTGCGGCAAAAGCGGCAAAAAACGGAGAAGAGAAAGCGGGGAAATTACTTACACGTTCTTTTGGACCATATGCAACAGCTTTCTCGGAGGCACCAGTATTAATCGTATGTTTGGCAACGCCATATGAATCAAAGTTTCGTGAAAAGATATTTGATCCGATTGCTTTTGTTCCAGATTCAGTTTGGGAAGAAGAAGGAATTAAGAGCAGTTGTTTAGCGGCACAAAACTTAATGTTGGCTGCACATGCGAAGGGGCTTGGTACATGCCCAATGACAGGACCGGTATTGTTAGCTCAAGATGAACTACGACAATATTTACAAATTGAGCCTGAAAAACAAATAAATATGGTTATATCGCTCGGTTTTCCGAAAGATAAGCCGAAGAAACTTCCAAGAAAAGAAGTCGATGAGATTACAACATTTGTTTTTTAAAGCTCAAAATAAAAAGACATTGAATAAACAATGTCTTTTTATTTTGGATAGGTATGTAATTAATCTGTTAGGCTAAAATGATAGATAAGAGGGAATTACTATTTATCCCAATTTATTTCATAAAAAAAATTAATGTTCTATTAAGGAAAGTATGATACATTAATCGTGAGCAATATTCTATTTGTTCATGAAAGTGTTGAAAATAGTTTTAAAATTTAAAAGTTATTTTTGTATAATAAATTATAATGAAATGACAGGGGGGATGAATTTTGAAAAAATTCATAATCACTGGATTGTCTGTATTGTTATTAGCCGGTTGCGGCGCTCCACAAGAAAAAGAGGGTGCGCAATCAAAGCAGGAAGAAAGAGTTGTAAACGCAAGTAATGAGAATATAGTAGTATTTCCTGAAGGAGCAGTGCCAGTCGGAGAAGGAAAAGTAAAAGTTATTACACCAGACGGTACTTCTGAGAATGGTAATATACCAGCTGTATTCATTAAAAAGGATACTTTAATTCAACACGTTGAATTAGAGCTCTCTAATTTTCAAAATGATAAAGAAACATTCGTATTTGTAGATCGAGTGTTTGCAGATAAATATCAAGTAACTAGTACAACACAGACAACAGTACAATTAAAAGAAAAGACGCTTGAAACAGGTAGTCATACGATTACGGCAGTTCAGTATGAAAACAATGATCCGAAAGGAAAGGTTATTAGTTTTAATCAAGCAACATTCGAAACAAAACCAGCGTCATAAGAAGAATAAAAAGTACATTGCTCAAAAAGTAGTGTACTTTTTTGTTTATACTAGAGGATGTAATAGTGAATCACTTGTTTTGTTTTCTAATATGATTAAATTAGGAAGAGATCACTCGTTACTACTATGACAGAAAAAGCGGTTGAAGAGGTGAACCGGTATATTTGTATCTTCTTGATTAATATGATGATGTCAGTAATTTGGTTTATGATGCAAGTTACGTTCCATTATCAAATTTATGACTTATCGATAGGGTCTATTTGTTTTACCATTGTTTAGCTATTATATGATAAACTCGGAATAAGGTAAGTTTCAGAAGAAAAATGTAGGTATTTCATTTGAAATGTCGAATAGTACGTACGATGTCGTAATAACAAATTTTCTATTGTTTACTGTGAAACAGGAGAAGGAGAGATAGTAATGAAACGAGCTCTTATAAATATTGATTATACATATGATTTTGTAGCAGAGAAAGGTGCTTTAACTTGCGGTAAGCCAGGCCAAGAAATTGAGAAGGAAATTGTCCATTTAACGAAGCAATATATTGAAAATGGAGATTATGTTGTCTTTGCGATCGATAAACATGAAGAAAATGATGTATATCATCCTGAATCAAAATTATTCCCGCCTCATAACATAACGGGTACAAATGGAAGAGATTTGTTTGGTGAATTACAAGATGTGTACGAAACATATAAAAATGCAGAGAATGTATATTACATGGATAAAACGCGATATAGTGCATTTGCAGGAACAGACCTAGAGATGAAGTTACGAGAAAGAGGAATAGAAGAAGTGCATCTTGTAGGGGTTTGTACTGATATTTGTGTTCTTCACACAGCCATAGATGCTTATAACAAAGGATTTAAAATTGTAGTTTATGAAAAGGCAGTTGCATCTTTTAGTGCGCAAGGGCATGAATTTGCACTTGGACATTTTAAATCTTGCTTAAACGCAGAAGTGAAGTGAAAAAAAAGAGGCCTTTAAAAAAAGGTCTCTTTTTACGTTTAAATTGAGACGAGGTTTTGCTCAATTAATTTTTTTATAAATGGGCTAATATTCTCTGGTAGCTTATCAAAATCAAAAAATTGTACACTTAATGATTCGATCCCATCAGCTTTTAGCAAGCCGCCTTTAATGTCTTTGCAAAGATATGCGATTGTTATAGGATAAAACTCATCCCCGTTTGGTAATTTTACAAAAAATTCTTTTCCAGAAAATACGCTTATTAACTGTAAGGTTCCTATTTCAATCCCTGTTTCTTCGAACACTTCTCGTCTCCCAGCTTCTTCTGTTGATTCACCAAGTTCAACGAATCCACCAGGGGCACCCCAAATACCATTCTGCCTTTGTTGAAGTAATATTTGTCCTTGTTTATTGAAAACAGCTACAGCAACTCCTGCTAGATTGAGTGGTCTTGATCCGACAACTTTTCTAAGTTCTTCAATATATCCCATTGTATGTAACCTCCGTAAGAAAAAATAAGAGCAAATATACTATTCGTTGTTGTGTAAATATTTTCCTCTTTATAAGAGGGAGAGATATTCTATAACTTGTTTGTTTTATTTGGTAAAATATACATCAAAAAAGGTCAAACAAAATCTTTGACCTTTTTTGACCAAGTGTTATAATAAAGACAGAAAGAGATAATCTTTCATTCATAAATAATAAGGAGGAAAAAATATGCGTAATTTATTTCCAGAGATAACAAAACGTCAAAATGGTATTTTTGATTTTGGGCCTTCTTTATTAGAAGGGATGACAGATGCTTTCTTTAAACCGATGAACATGGATACTTTTAAAGTAGATGTTCATGAACAGTCTGATAAATATACAGTAAAAGCAGATTTACCTGGTTTTCAAAAAGAAAACATTCAAGTTGAATTTGAACAAGATGTATTAACGATTCAAGCAACTAATCATAATGAAGTAGAAGAAAAAAATGAGAATGGCATATATATTCGTAAAGAACGTTCTATAGGTTCTGTAACTCGACGCTTTAATTTTCAACAAGTTGAGGAAGAAAATGTTAAAGCAAATTATAAAGATGGCGTACTGACAATTGAATTGCCAAAATTGAAAGAAGAAAAAAACAGTAAAACAACAATTAATATCGAATAAAAGAGCTGATAAATTCAGCTCTTTTTTTATCTAGTTAATGAATAAATTAGTTGAAATCGTAATGAGTAGAATAAAGTTTTAACGTTTAAAAAATTTCACGATTAGCTCCCCTTAGGTTATTAAAAAGGGTATATTTAAAGGGAAAGGAAAAGAACAGCTAGACATACTGTTTAAAGTGAATTAGTAATAAAGCCAAAATACATAGTAAGGGTAGCAGCATTTTAGAGTAGATAATAGATTGTCCTAGAACAAACTGAGACGATTATGAATTTTTTAATTAGTAAGGAAGTGGTTAGATGAGTTTATTAACGTATACTGAAGAATTTTTTAATTATGTAAGAGAGTTTTTACTTTTAAGATTTTTACTATTTGCTTTCGTTCTAATCATTATTTCATTTGTCATAAACCGCATTATTGATTGGTTTTTTAGGAAATCAAGCTTTTTTGATGAAGAGGTAGAGCAAACGATTCAAAGTGTGATTCGATCTATTTTTAGATATATCATTATCATTAGTCTAATCATATATTTAATTAGCCAATTTGTAGATATAAAAAGTATCATTGCAGGCGCAGGGATAGCGGGGGTTGTTATCGGTTTTGCTGCACAACAGATGCTGAAAGATGTTATATTAGGCTTTGCGAGATTAGCGGACAAAGAGTTTCGTGTTGGCGATTTTGTTACTTTTAACGGAACAAACTCAGGAACGATTGAGGAAATTAGTATTCGTTTTATGCAAATTCGTGAATGGTCAGGAAAACTCCTTACCATACCACACGGAGAGATTAGAACGATACAAAATTTTAATAAAGGCTGGATGCGCGTAATTGAACGAATTACGGTAAGTTATCAGGAAGATCCGACAAGAGTTAAGGAATTGTTAGAGGAAGTTTGTGTGAACTGTAATGAAAAATTGGCCTCAAGTCTTTATAAAGTAGAGGATGAAGCTGTTGAACCTTTTAAATATGTAGGTGTTACAGATTTAAATCCGAATCTGAAATACGTTGGATATGAATTTTGTATTACAGGTTTAATAAAGCCAGAAGATTATTTTGAAACTTCTAGACAAGTAAGATTTGAATTAATGTCTATATTTCATAAGAATCGAGTACAAATGCCAGCAGCAAATATGGTCGTTACTACTGAAAGTTTACAGCATACCCATAGCGGACAATCTGTATCGGACAGCTAAAGTAGAATAGTTTGGTAACGGAAATGCTGCTTTCAACATTGGATAGAAAATTAATAATAAAATGATCGATATAAACAAAGAGCTGAAGAAATTCAGTTCTTTTTAATTTGTAGAATTTAGAAATTTCTTAATGTTATAATGATAGATGGTGATGAAAATGAACTTTGAAGAAAAAGAGATGCATCGTTTAGAGGCATTAAAAGCAATTGCTGAATTATTAAATGAAGCAACAGACTTACAAGACATGTTGGAAAAAGTGTTACATACATTGTTACAAGTTATGAATTTGCAAACAGGCTGGATCTTTTTTATTGATGAAAGTGGAAAGCACCGTATGCTTGTGGATGAAAACTTACCGCCAGCTCTTACGTGGCAAGAGAAGAAGCCGATGTGTGAAGGAGATTGTTGGTGTGTAGAGCGTTTTGTGAATGGAAGATTGGAAAAAGCGACAAATATTATTGAATGTAAGCGAATAGAGGATGCGATTGAATGTAATTGGGGAGATACCGAAAATGTTACGCACCATGCGACAATTCCCCTTAGGTCTGGATCGGAGAAGTTTGGTCTATTAAATGTCGCCTCTCCTCAAAAAACACATTTTTCAGAGGAAGAATTAGCATTATTAGAATCGATTGCATTTCAAATAGGAACAACTATACAACGTATTCAATTAGTAGAGAAAGAACGTAAATATGTAGTTGTAGCAGAACGAAATCGACTTGCACGTGATTTACATGATTCAGTAAAACAATTGTTATTTTCTATCATGTTAACCGCAAAAGGTACGCTAAATATGACGCAAGATAGAGACTTGCAAGAGATGTTGAGCTATATTGGAGAATTATCACAGGAAGCATTACAAGAGATGACACTCTTGATTTGGCAATTAAGACCGGAAGGATTAGAGAAAGGGTTAGCTGAAGCAATTAAAAATTACGGAAAGTTGTTAGGAATTCACGTGGAAGTTCGAATTGATGGAATGGTTTCAATTGGTGATGAAATAGAAGAAGTTTTATGGCGTATTAGTCAAGAAGCGATACATAATTGTAAAAAACATGCTTCGTGTAAAAAGGTACATGTTCTTTTAAAAATAGAAGATAACCAGTTATATTTTTGCATAGAGGATAACGGAATAGGATTTATACAAGGTCAGGTACGAGAGTCAGCACTCGGTTTAAAAAGTATGAAGGAACGTATTCAGTTAATGAGGGGATCATTTCAAATAAAAACGGAGCTGAAAAAAGGTACGAAAATTGAAATTCAATTGCCAGTTTGAAGGGGAGAAGAAGGTTGAAAATTAAATTACTACTAGTTGAGGATCATCATATCGTTCGAAGAGGACTTGTATTCTTTTTGAAAACGAGAGAAGAATTTGAAATTGTTGGGGAAGCAGAAAATGGAGAAGATGCGTTAACATTCGTCCAAACAAAAAGGCCAGATGTAGTATTAATGGATCTATCAATGCCGAAGATGGATGGCATCGAAGCAACAAAACGAATAAAACAATATGATGAAACGATAAAGATACTAATATTAAGCAGTTTTTCAGAGCAAGATTATGTTTTACCAGCACTTGAAGCCGGAGCAGATGGTTATCAATTAAAAGAAGTACAACCTGAGCAACTTGTAGCTTCTATTATTGCAGTACATGAAGGAAATACGAATTTTCATCCGAAAGTAACACCAGCACTATTAGGACGATCAGTAGTCAAGAAAGAAAAAGAAAACGAAAACCCTTTTTCTATGTTAACGAAAAGAGAACAAGAAGTACTTCGTGAAATTGCGCAAGGGCGAAGCAATAAAGAAATTGCAGCAGTGCTTCATATTACAGAACAAACTGTAAAAACACATGTTTCAAATGTTTTAGCTAAATTGGAAGTAGATGATCGTACGCAAGCTGCATTATATGCGGTGAAATATGGGGTTATTTAGGAGGAGTGTATGAAAGTAAGGACTACATTACAGGGGTACATGTCAAGTTTGTCTGAGGCTAGTTATTTTAATGGTACGGTACTGATTGCAAAAAATGATGAAATATTGTTAAGTGAAGCATTTGGAACAGCGAATTTCACATTTAACATTCCTCATACTATTGATACAAAATTTCGAATTGGTTCATTAACGAAAGGGTTTACCAGTACAGCAATTTTACAATTAGAAGAACGTGGATTGCTCTCGGTAGAAGACTCAATTTCAAAATATATAGAGGGATTCTCTTATGGAGAAGATGTTACAATTCACCACCTATTAACTCACACATCGGGTATTTCAAATTTTACAAGTTGGCCTAATTATTGGTCGGATATAATGAGAAAATCTGTATCTAAAGAAGACATTGTGCATGTATTAAAGACGTACCCGTTAGAGTTTAAACCAGGTGAGAGATATAGTTATACAAATTCTGGTTATATTTTATTAACAATTATAATCGAAAAGATTACTGGTTTATCATATAAAGAATATATACATAAATATATATGTCAACCACTTCAAATGCATAATACCGGATGTGAGGATGAGGGTAGAGAAATAGTAGAATCTTTATCAACAGGATATACGATATTTGGAGATATAAAACAAACTGAACATATTGATATGTCATTTCCATTAGGGGCATATGGAATGTATTCGACAGTTAAAGATTTGTTTAAATGGCATAAAGCATTGCGTAGTAGAGAAGTGATTTCAGAAAGTTCACTTCAAAAAATGTTTACTGCATATTCGGATCATTATGGATATGGTTGGGCTATTGAACAAGAAGAATATATTTCTACTAGTCATTTTGGTGATATAAATGGTTTTGTGAATTATTTGATTCGATATGAAAAAGATAATGTTTGTATTATTGTACTAAGTAATATAAATATTACACCGGTCATAGAGATTGCAAATAACATAGCTAAGATTATAAATGGGGAAGAGATTCAGATGCCGAGACCTATAAAGGTGTATGAGGTGAATTTTTTCGATAAATTAAAATGTGTGGGGAAATATATAACAGAAAACAATGAAGTAATTCAAGTTATAGAAAAACAAAATAAACTCTATGTTATAGTGCCGAAACGTTATGGTGTATTGTATAAACTTGAGCTGTATCTTTGTTCTTTTCAAGAGGAAGTTGCAATGTTTCGAACGAAATACGTTGATGAAAAAATAAAAATAAATACAAAAACAGGATCATTATCTTTTGAAGATGTTACGAAAAAATGCATAAAAGCTAATAAAATATATAGTGAAGCTGAATAAAGGTTTTTCTTCTTTCAATAATTAGGTACAATAAAGTGAAACTTTAATCAGTGGAGGGGCTATTCCCCACTGATTATTAGCGCATACCAATTGTGTTTTTACGGGATAAAGCTACGATGGAGGGAGAAGATATGCTATGCCTGGTACAAGAAGTGGGATTGGAAAGATTCAAGCTTCGTTAAACGGTTTATCACCGAAATTGCGAAGTATTGCTGAACATATTTTAAAACATCCACAAGATGTTGTACATAAATCTATTACTGAATTAGCAGAAGTTACGAATAGTTCCGAGGCTACGATATTTCGCTTATGTAAACACCTTGGTTTGCAAGGGTTCCAAGATTTAAAGATTACATTAGCTCGTGAAATTGTCCATACACCGATGCAAAATATTCATGAAGAAGTATCAGCAGAAGACAGTATGGTAACTGTTGCTAAAAAAGTTTTTCATTCACATATTACAGGACTACAAGATACATTGCATTTGTTAAATGATACGGCATTAGAGCAAGCTGTAAAAGCTTTGCAAGAAGCAAATCGAATCGAGTTTTACGGAAATGGTGGTTCTGGTATTATTGCGATGGATGCATATCATAAATTTATGAGAACGGGTATTTCATGTATTGCTCATACTGATTCGCATTTTCAAATTATGGGAGCAGGTTTACTCTCGAAAAATTCAGTTGTTATCGGCATTTCTCATTCTGGTAGCAATAAAGGGTTACTGGAAGCGTTAGAAGTAGCGAAAGCAAGAGGAGCTAAAATTATTGCGATTACGAGCTATCAGAAATCGGCATTAAGTCAACTGGCTGATATTACATTATACACTTCAACACGTGAAACGGAATTCCGCACAGAAGCAAGTTCATCAAGATTAGCGCAGTTAAGTTTATTAGATACTTTGTACGTTGGGTTATCGTTACAACGCCAAGAAGAAACGTTGCAAAATTTACAAAGTATCCGTGAAACAATTTCGATGAAACGAATATAAAAAAGAGGCTGTCCCAAAAGGTGCTTTTTAGCCAAAATCGAATAAAAAGTGAAAGGCAGAAATGTTGATTTTATAACGTTTCTGCCTTTTCAATTTCATGTGATCTTACTTCGAAAGAGACTTATGAGACAGCCCCTTTTTTATTAGTGAATAGTTTATTTATTTTCTTGTAGAAATATGTGACTTACTTATAGCCAGTGATGACTCTCATTTAAAAAAATAAAAAACGATTTATACAACAATTCAAACATTGTTCATAATTTCACAATTTGTTTTTGAAGTGTCATGTTATGATGAACATGTAATGATGATTGAACACTTAAACTTGGCACAATGATTAGCCAAACTAGTGAAGACAGAAGTTATGAGATGAACTCATGAAAAATTCTAAAACACTAAAGGGGAGATCACATATGAAAGCAGTAGTAGTTAATAAAAATAGTAAAGCAAACATTGAAATTATTGAAAAGGAATTACGTCCGTTACACTCAGGTGAAGCGCTAGTAGATGTAGAGTATTGTGGAGTTTGTCATACTGATTTACACGTTGCAAATCATGATTTTGGAAACACAGATGGCCGTATTCTTGGTCATGAGGGTATAGGTATTGTGACGAAAATTGCTGATGATGTTACTTCACTAAAGGTGGGGGACCGTGTAAGTATTGCATGGATGTTCCAATCTTGTGGGCGTTGTGAATATTGCGTAACGGGTAGAGAAACATTTTGCCGTGAAGTGAAGAATGCTGGTTATTCAGTAGATGGTGGTATGGCTGAACAATGTATTGTTACAGCAGATTATGCGGTGAAAGTACCAGAAGGATTAGATCCTGCTCAAGCATCATCCATTACATGTGCGGGTGTAACTACATATAAAGCTATAAAAGTATCGGATATTAAACCTGGCCAACCTATCGTCATCTATGGTTGTGGTGGATTAGGTAACCTAGCTATTCAATATGCTAAAAACGTATTTGGTGCAAAGGTAATTGCAGTAGATATTAATGACGATAAATTAGCCTTAGCAAAAGAGGTTGGCGCTGATATGACTATCAATCCAATTTCTCAAGGTCCTGCTGATAAGATTGTTCAAGAAGAGTTTGGTGGTGCTTATGCAGCTGTAGTAACAGCCGTTTCTAAAGTAGCATTCAACTCAGCAGTAGATGCGGTACGTGCTTGTGGTAAAGTCGTTGCAGTAGGTTTACCAGTGGAAACGATGGATTTAAACATTCCACGACTTGTACTAGATGGAATTGAAGTAGTTGGTTCTTTAGTCGGTACTCGTAAAGACTTAGAAGAGGCATTCATGTTCGGTGCAGAAGGAAAAGTAGTGCCGGTCGTTCAAACTTGTTCTCTAGATAAAGTACAACATGTATTCGAAGAAATGGAACAAGGTAGAATTCAAGGACGTATGGTAATCGATTTTAAACACAATAATTGTGATTGCAATTCACTTTAAATATAACAAGTATGAGTCTAGCTAAAGACATGTAAAAAAGTTAGGCGACAGAAAGAAGATGATCCCTGTTAAATGCAGGGATCATCTTCTTTGCATTCCACTACTATCAATATCGAGTAATGGGAAAGGATTAAAGGTTCACTTTATCTACAAACGAAAAAGAATCTTTACCTTTAACAAATTTTTTACGATCTGGAACGCTTTGAATTGCTACAACTTGCGTATCTCTTGCTTTCAGTGCATCTTGAATCCCGATTGTCATAAGCTTAATAAATAGAATCGTAATAAAGAATGAAGCAAGGGTGTAAAAAATAATCCACCATGAAAGATTCATTTCATTACGATTTAATCCAATAAGTCCTGCCCAATCATTAGATAGAGAAACAGGTTTCAGCACTCCGTCATAGAGTTCCCGCATTTGTATCCCGCCAATTACAATGTTAAGCAACGCTAAATGGATAACGAGTATGAGTGTTTGGACGATATGTTCCATAAATAATACAAATAAGCGGTCAAGTAATAAGACTCGTAAGTGTTTTTTCATAATATGAAAACGGCTAGCACCCAATAATTGTGAACTTAAAATGTAATCTCGTTTCATAAATTCATCAACCTCTGAGGATATATATAAAGAAAGTGTAGGCAGAGCGACGAAAATAAGTACGAGTACTTGATAAAACGTAAATGAAATATTTGGATTTAACCCATCAGCATTTGATGTGATTACAATATTAACGGGTGTGATGAGTATGAATGCGATAAATAAAGTTGGAATATAATAAAAAACTTCTGAGCATGCCTGGAAAAATCTCTTGAGTTTTGGAGCAAATAAACTTAAGAGGATTCCTATACATGTTCCGCATAAAATTCGAAAGAAGCTAATTGCCACGGCTAATAAAATAGTGAATTTTGCTCCTTCTATAATTTGTAAGAAAACAGACTCACCAAAACGATCAGATCCAAAAGGCGGAATTAACGATGGTGGAAAGGGGGCCTTTCCAAGTAATTCGTTATTGTCATTGTAAAGTAACTGTGGAGGTTTTGGGATGTTATCTTTAAAGAACCAACTATAAATAAAACTAGCTGAAATAAGTATGAATAAATAAGTGAAACCGATTAAAAAGCGTTTTGATTTCCAAATAGATTTCATAATGCTACTCCTTTCAAGTGCTTGTGCCATCTATTCATCATGAATGAGATTATTTGAAAAATAGTATAAAACGGTAAAATAATCATGACCAGTATGATAAATGCAGCGGGAGGTGAAATAAACGCCTTATTAAATAAAAATTGAATAATGCCATCCATATTAAAAACAAATTCTAAAATGAATAAATTAGAAAGTAAGAAAACAAAAATCGTTTTTAAATGGTGGAAGAAGTGGATAGATATATTTTTGAATAAATGAATGCGTAGTATATAACTTGATGAAAGGCCTTTTCCATAGGCAACTTCTACATAAGCTTTTCCATGTTCTTCTTTTATGTATAACACCATCATCCGAAACATTTGTAATGTAGGTAAGACCGCTAAAGATAAAATAGGGAGTAAATAAGCTCGATTTTCATTAAAAGAAATAATGGTGACAGGAGTTTCCCCGAATTTCTTAAGTAACCATATGAAAAATATTTGCAAACAAATCATCATCATCATATCAGGGACAGCTTCTAATATGAACACAATTCGATTTACCCATTTTTTTATATAATCTTTTGCTAAAAAATAAAAAAATGCCATGCTAGCTGATAGAAAGAGCGCAAGTAAAAAGGCTAAAAATAATACAGTAAATGAATATAGGTAAGGTTCTAAAACGGTTGGGAATAAGGGTGTTTTTTTGAAACTACCAAATTTCGGGTCTGATCCTATAACCACTAATGATTCAGGGGAGAAAACATCCTTTAACATAGTAACAATCTGATTAAAAAAAAGAATTGGTTGAAAGGTAAATCCGTTTTGAGTGATAAATAAATAAGGTAAATTTAATAATAGTAACAGTGATAAAAAAATGGATGAAAGCTTAATTGTGAATTGAGATATTTTATGTAACATTAAATCCCTCCGACATCTTTTTACAACATTATACAATAAAGTTTGAAATATTGTTTTATTTTTCTGAAAAATAAAAATATTATTAGGTTTTATCCTTTTCGGCAAGAAAACTCCATCTAATTTGTGTTATGGGTGAAACCCAACAATTTAGGTGAGATTGTTTCTTCTTTTAGGTTATGTGTGGGGAATTTAAAAAACTCCTAGGGATCAATGAATACCTAGGAGGGCGCCTGCGTCATATAACAAATTTACAATTATGTTGTGTTTTTGTTTGAAATGCATATTGTTTCATATACATTGTAATCAATATATTTAAGTTTATAAGAGTTATACTTTTATCTAAACTCGTAACCAAAATAACCACTAAATCCAAATAGTACTATTGCGGCTGATTTAGATATCCATTTAATTAAGATTGGATTTAGAAAAATTCTAGTAAAATGAACAAAGCCTAAAAGATACCAACAGCTATTATGATAAATGTAGATGTACTTGCATTATCTAATGAAGAGACTAGAACCAGACCGAAGACCCCTATCCAAAATACAAAATTAGCCGGTGATAGAGCAATCATAAAAGTTCTTCTATTTTATTCAATTACTATTCTTTTCAATTGTTTCAACAAAAAACAAGATTGTGGTGATTCTTTACATTACTTCTAGCGAGTTACAAAAGTATCTCTTTGTTGAAGTTCATTGCTTAAAACCCCATAAGATCCTTTACATGTTTAGCGTTCTGTTTAGATGTTAGTTTTTCAAGTAATAAAAATGCAACATCAAAAGCTGTACCTGGATTTGAAGATGTAATAATATTTCCATCTTGAACAATTAAATCATTTTGTACTTTTGCACCGAAATTCTTTAACTGCTCTTTTCGTTTACTCGTTGGATGACTGTATGTGGTAGCTTTTTTACCTATAAGAATTCCACTTTTACCAAGTGCTAATGATGCAACACAAATACTTGCAATAGGTTTCTGTTTGACATGAAAATGTTGAATAACATGTAAGAATTCTTTACTGTATGCATCCCGATAAAAACCAGCTTCTTCAAACCCTCCTGGAATAGCTAGTGCATCAAACTCATCCAATTGAATATTATCAACCGTTTTTTCGGGTATGATAGTAAAATTCCAAGTACAAGTTAATTTATCCCGAAGACCAACTGTTATGACCTCGGTTGACCCGTCTCCCTCCCACTTATTCCAACCTAGTACGTCTGTAAATACACTAGCTTCTACTGCTTCAAATCCGTCAGCTAATAATAATAAAATCTTTTTCATATAGTAAATCGCCTCCTAATATCCTTATTTTATATGGATATAAAAAGCTGATGAATAAGTTAAATAAGGATATTTAATTGTTTGGCTTTATTATGTAAAGAATTTAGATTATTATATTTTATAAAAAAAGGTTGGGTACTTTATGGATCAAATTGATAAAAAAATCTTAGGGTTATTACAGTCAAATGCAAAAATTTCAATGAAGGATTTAGCTGAAGTAGTTCACTTATCTTCTCCGTCAGTAACTGAGCGAGTAAGAAAGCTAGAGGCGCAACAAATTATTGAAGGTTACCATGCACATATTTCCCTAAAAAAAATTAACCGCCCAATTTCGGCACTTATTCTGTTTAAATCAACGAATTGTAAAGCGTTATCTAACTTTTGTTATAATCATCCGGATGTAATTGAGTGTTACAGAGTAGCGGGGGAAATTAGCTATATTGTCAAATTAGCAACTGATTCTGTAGAAAGTTTAGAACAATTTATTGATGATTCAATGCAGTATGGTACGCCATCAACAAATATTGTATTATCTTCTCATGAAAAAAAGGTAATCGCTCCCTTTATTAGTGAAAAATAAAAATACATGCCTAATCAATTAACTATTACTTCCTTAATGTTTTTTTGAAAATAGCCCTTATTTTTCGGACTTGTATAAAAAATAAGGGTCTCTAATCATTTTTCTTATATTGTTTTTCAACACCTTTTTCATGCAAATGAGTAAAAAGTAAAGTTTGGAAGGACTATGTATGAATGTGTTGTTAATGAAAGAAAAATAGTGTGTTGCGTAACGAATATAACGTAACTTTACCGCCGGGGGGGAATTTAAATTTAGTATGTAAGTGAAATGTCATGAGGGGAATTATATTTTATTATGAAAAAAATTTTCTTTTTAAAACTTGATTAAAGAAAAAATATTTTATATACTAATTCATGTAAACGGTTTACTAGATCATATTTTGCTAGAAACGAAGGGAAGATTCGCATGGAAACAAGGGGGAGAGTAATCGGGATTGATATCGGTACCACAAGTACAAAAACGGTTGTGTTCACAGAAAAAGGAAAAGTCGTTGCATCACATGCAGTAGATTATCCAATTATTCAACCGAACGTCGGATGGGCTGAGCAAGATCCCGATGTAATATGTGCTGCTGTTTATAAAACTGTAAGCGTTGCCATAGAAAAAAGTGACGTGTTACCAGAAGATATTTCTTCAATTGGTATTAGTACAGCAATGCACGCATTAATTGCAGTAGATGAAAAGGGTGTGCCGTTAACGCGCTCTATCATTTGGGCAGATAATCGTAGTACGAAACAAGCGGAAAAATTATTACAACATATGAATGGACATGAAATTTATAGACGTACAGGTACACCAATTCATCCAATGTCGCCACTATCTAAATTACTATGGATGAAAGAAGAGGAACCAAAATTATATAAAAGTGCTTATAAATTTATTTCTATTAAAGAGTATGTTATTTACCAATTGTTTTCACGCTACGTAGTTGATTATTCCATTGCTTCTGCTACAGGGTTATTCAATTTAGAAACGTTAAATTGGGATGTTGATGTGCTGGAAATGTTAAATATTTCTTCAGAACAATTATCAACCCCAGTACCAACTACATATATTTTATCGGGTATGAAACCGGAATTAGCACAAAAGATGGGTATTCGTGAAGATACTCCAGTTGTTATTGGTGCAAGTGATGGTGTTCTTGCGAATGTAGGCGTTGGGGCCATATCGCCTGGATCAGCTGCAATTACGATTGGAACAAGTGGTGCAGTTCGAACAATTTCATCTAATGTTAATACAGATGAAAAAGGAAGAACGTTTTGTTATGCATTAACAGACGAGCACTGGGTGATTGGCGGACCAACGAATAATGGTGGCATATTACTGAGATGGTTACGTGATGAATTTGGTAGCCCAGAACAAGAAGTTGCAAGAAAACTTGGCATTGATCCGTATGATTTATTAATTAAATATGCGGAAAGTGTACCAGCTGGAGCAGGTGGATTGCTATTTTTACCTTTCTTATCTGGAGAACGTGCACCTTACTGGAATGCAAATGCTCGTGGTACATTCTTCGGAATTAATCTTCAGCATAAACGAGAACATTTTATTCGTGCAGTCATGGAAGGGGTTTGTATGAGCGTATATTCTGTTGCACTCGCAATCAGGGATTGTACAGGGCCACTTACTGAAATACGCGTTTCAGGAGGATTTGCGAAATCTGCATTTTGGAGACAAATGTTATCCGATATGATGGGAAAAGAATTGCTTGTTCCTGAAAGTCATGAAGCATCTGCGCTTGGGGCAGCGGCAGTTGCTTTATATGCTGTAGGAAAAATTGATTCTCTTGAAGAGGTTAAGGATTGGATTGATATTGTTCATCACCATGTACCGAATAAAGAAAATACGGCTATATATTTAGAAATGTTTTATATGTATGAACGACTTTATAATCGCTTGAAAGAAGAATTTGATTGTATAGCTGCTTTCCAACGTAAACAATAGGGGGATTGGGAGAAATGGTAGTTGGAATCGTACTAGCGGCAGTTGTCATACTACTTTTACTTATTACGGTAGTAAAATGGCATCCGTTTGTCGCGTTAATTTTAACAGCAATTGGTGTAGGGCTAGCAATGGGAATGCCATTGATTGGAACTTCACCAAAAGATCCAGGGATTATTGATTCTATTAAACTAGGGCTTGGTAATACGTTAGGGTTTTTAGCGATAGTTTTAGCATTAGGAACGATGCTTGGAAAAATGATGGCCGAATCTGGCGGTGCTGAACGAATTGCTAACACATTAATTGATCGTTTTGGGAAGAAACGTGTTCACTGGGCAATGATGTTTGTTGCATTTTTAGTAGGGATTCCGGTATTTTTCCAAGTTGGATTTGTACTACTAATTCCATTGGTATTTACAATTGCATTAGAAACAGGGGTATCACTTATTACAATCGGTATTCCACTAGTAGCAGGATTATCCGTTGTACACGGACTAGTGCCACCGCATCCAGCAGCGATGGCAGCGGTAGGTATTTTTAAAGCAGATGTAGGGAAGACAATTTTATATGCGTTAATTGTCGGACTTCCAACTGCAATTATTTCAGGTCCACTTTATGGAAAATGGATTGGTGCTCGTATACATAAGGAAGTACCATTAGATATAGCGGAGCAATTTGTTGAAAAAGATAATAAAAAAGAGCTTCCTAGCTTTGGAAATACATTGTTTACAATTTTACTTCCAGTATTTCTTATGCTTGGTGCATCAATAGCGGAAGTTGCATTAAATAAAACGAGTCAACTAGCACAAGTATTACACTTTATTGGAGATCCGATTGTCGCTTTATTAATTGCAACCATTTACTCTTTCTTTAGTCTTGGATATGCAAAAGGTTTCTCAAAAGATAAAGTATTACAATTTACAAATGATTGCCTTGGGCCAATTGCAAACATATTGTTAGTGATTGGTGCAGGCGGCGCATTTAATAAAGTATTATTAGATTCTGGAATTGGAACGACAATTGCAGATATGGCGAAAGAATCGCATATTTCACCAATATTATTAGGGTGGGGAATTGCGGCACTAATTCGAATCGCAACTGGATCGGCAACTGTTTCTATGATGACAGCAGCTGGTATTGTTGCACCGATTGCAGCAAGTACACCAGGTGTAAATGTTGAATTGTTAGCACTTGCAACAGGTGCAGGGTCATTAATTTTATCACATGTAAATGATTCTGGATTTTGGATGATTAAAGAATATTTCGGGATGACTGTGAAAGAAACATTATTAACATGGACGGCAATGGAGACAATATTATCTGTTGTAGCACTTGGACTCATTTCGTTATTAAATATATTTGTATAGAATGGGAGATTGGTTAATATGAAACTAGGTTTAATTGGATTAGGAAAAATGGGATTCCCATTAGCGGAACACTTATATGAAGACAAACATGAAGTTGTTGTATATGACGTAAATAAAGAGCTTGTTGAAAAGGCTGGGGCTTTAGGGATTACTGCTCGTCATACATTAAAAGAAATGATCGCTGAACTAGAAGCTCCTCGTACAATTTGGGTAATGGTACCTGCGGGGGAAGTTGTTGAGTCAGTATTAAAAGATGTATATCCATTATTAGAGGAAGGCGATATCGTTATTGAAGGCGGGAATTCATTCTATAAAGATACGTTACGTCGTGCTGAAGAAGCGAAAAGCTTTGGTTTACATTACGTAGATATCGGTACATCAGGAGGTGTAGAAGGAGCTAGATACGGTGCTTGCTTAATGGTTGGTGGAGAAAAAGAAATTTACGATCAATTAGAACCTTTATTTAAAGATTTAGCAGTAGAGAATGGGTATTCTTATGCTGGCCGTGTTGGTAGTGGTCATTTCTTAAAAATGGTTCATAACGGTATTGAGTACGGCATGATGCAAGCAATTGCTGAAGGATTTGAAGTGTTAGATAAAAGTGATTTTGATTTCAATTATGAAGATGTTGCAAAAGTATGGGCGAACGGATCAGTTATCCGTGGTTGGTTAATGGACTTAACTGAAAAAGCATTTGCAGAAGATCCGAAACTAGATGGCATTAAAGGTGTAATGAACTCTTCAGGAGAAGGAAAGTGGACTGTTGAAACTGCACTTGAACTGCAAGCTGCAGCACCAGTAATCGCAATGTCATTATTTATGCGTTACCGTTCTCAGGAAGATGATACATTCCACGGAAAAGTAGTTTCAGCCCTTCGTAATCAGTTCGGTGGACATGAGGTTGTGAAAAAATAGAGGATGATTTTTGAAAAGAAACTTGTGCATAAGCGCAAGTTTCTTTTTTATAGTTTAAGAAAAAGGGTGTAGCAATATAGCAGCAGACTTAAAGTTGCTTGGTAGTTGTACTAAAATGGGTGATTTGTCATCTAGCCAAATGTAATCCAACAAAATAAAACCTCCTCTTAGACTTTGAAATGTACGGATTCCCGCATTATGTTTTTTGTATTGATTGTATCAAGTATAAAGCGCTGCATGAAATATGTCCCAACATAAAAATAAGAATAAATAAAATGAAGTTTTCATAAATAGTAAAAGGATGGTTATGTCATCAGTGTAGCTAAGAAATGATGTTACATATGAAAAGAGCGTGTTAATAAAATATGAGGTGGTTAAATGGGAAATGAGCAAGTGAAGTCTGTAAAGGAAGAAAAAAAGTTATGTCTTTGTATGATTGTTAAAAACGAGTCTAGGATTATGGAAAGATGTTTAAATGCTACGAAATCAATTGTAGATTTTGTTTCTATTTGTGATACTGGATCGACGGATAATACACCTGAAATTATTGAAAATTGGTGTAAGGAAAATGAGATACCTGGGACGGTTCATCATGAGCCGTTTCAAAACTTTGGTTATAACAGAAGCTTAGCTGTTTCGTTAGCGCAAAAAACATACCCAGAAGCAGATTATTTATTAATATTAGATGCGGATATGATTTTAGAGGTTGATCCGAATTTCGATAAAACGAGCTTAACGGAAGATCATTATCTTACATTGCAATATGATGTTCATATTAAATATTGGCTTACACGTCTGTTAAAAGCTTCTTTACCATGGAAATCTGTCGGTGTTACTCATGAGTATTGGGATATAGATCGTTCCAAAGTTGGAGAGAATTACAATACGAGAGTAGCTAGACTGGAGACGCTTGTCGTTAATGACCCTGGTGATGGTGGGAGTAAAGCGGATAAATTTGAAAGAGATGAGAGGCTGTTATTACAAGGATTGAGTGATCCAGAAACTACGCCAGATTTGCATATAAGATATTTATTTTATTTAGCCCAAACTTATTTTCATTTAAGCCAATTTGAAGATTCGATTAAATGGTATAAAAAACGAGTGGAAGCAGGGGGGTGGGTTGAAGAGGTATTTTATTCGTTATTGCGAATAGGATTTTGTTATGAACAATTAGCAACTCGTTCAGCAAATAAACAACATGAAGTAACAGAAGTGGATGAAAAAGAAAATGCTAAGAAACAAGAAGAGCAATATACAGCATTAGCTGTTCTTTATTTTCAAAAAGCGTGGGAATATAGACCAACTAGGGCTGAGCCGTTATATCAACTTGCAAGAATGTATCGATTAAAATCTCAAAATAACATTGCTTTGATGTATGCCCTGCAAGGGAAGGAAGTTCCTTTTCCAAAAGATGATCTTCTATTTGTAGATTATCATGTGTATGATTATTTATTTGACTATGAAATTTCTATAAGTGCTTTTTATATACCACATAAAAAACATTTAGGTGCAGTGTCACAAAAATTTTTGGAATCGAAAAAAGATGAGTTACCGTTGCATATAGCAAATATGGTAGAAAGTAATGCGAAATTTTATTAAATACAATTTCGGTTAAAGGAGTAGTGGAGTAATAATGGAATTAATACGATGGGCGCTAGAGCTAGGAGAATCTGTGCATGGAAATACGTATGAAGAATTGTTGCCACTACTAGATTATTATTATGATCGTGATCATTTAAAAGCGTATTGTATCGCAAATCTTCTGTTAAACATGGACGTATCAGATGAACATCAGCAAAGAATCGAATTAAGAAGGTGCATTGCTGCTTATTATGCTGGACTATATAAAGTAGCAAAAAAACATGCAAAGGATCTTTTACTGAAATATCCGGATGTGGATTTATATAAGAATAATTTAAGGCTAATGGAAGCTTATTTGAATAAAGAATATGATTATTGTTTGTTTATATGCCCAAAGACGTATGGTAGTTTTATAGATGTTGCGCGAGCTTTGAAATGGCGATTGGAGCAAGAGGGAAACACAGCAATCATATCAGAAACAATACTCGAAAATGTGGGGAATACAATTGTTTTTGGAGCGCATACATATGCACATAGCCCACATCTCCTTCCGAAAAATGCAATTATTTATAATTTAGAACAGCTATATGAAGGAAGCCCTTATGCGCATCCTCTTTATTTAATGTTATTAAAAGATAAGGAAATTTGGGATTATAGTAAACAAAATATAGAATGGTTAAAACAAAGAGGAGTAGGAAAAGAAATAAAACATGTAGGCATGAACTATGCACCAACTTTAGAAATAAAAAAAGATGCATTTGATGAAGAATTAACTGAAGACATTGATATACTGTTTATAGGTGCTCTTAACCCAAGACGGCAAGCTATATTGGATCAATTAAAAGTCGTTGCCCCGAATTTAAATATTGTTTTTAAAAATAATGCGTGGGGAATTGTTAGAAATGAGTTAATTGCCAGATCTAAAATTATATTAAATATCCACTTTTATTTATCTGGTATTCTTGAAACTCCTCGAGTTTCTTATGCAGTGGCAAATAAGAAATTTATTATTTCGGAAAATAGCAACCCAGAGGACGAAATAGATTGGCCGGGAATTGTATTTACTCCGTATGAAAAAATAATAGAAAATATTATGAAATATGTAGAATTGCCAGAAGAACGTATCAAATTAGCAGAAAAAGCGTATAACCATTTTGAAGCTAAAAGAAGCAATGGCATACTGAGCAATAAAGAGAAAGAAAAGTAAATGTGAAAAACTCATACTTTCGTATGAGTTCTTTTTTCGCCTATCATACTATTTTATTAAGCTAGTTCCCTCTTTATATTGTGTTTTGTATAGAAATTTCTGATAATATATAAGTATAACTTGAAAACAAAGGGGAGAAATGATGATGAAACTAGTTGTTATTAACGGTACACCAAGAAAATTCGGTAGAACTCGTGTGGTGGCAAAATATATTGCTGACCAATTTGAAGGGGAGTTATTCGATTTAGCAGTAGAAGAACTACCTTTATATAATGGGGAAGAATCACAACGTGAATTAGAAGCGGTAAAAAAATTAAAGGCGTTAGTGAAAAATGCAGACGGCGTAGTGCTATGTACACCTGAATATCATAATGCAATGAGTGGGGCGTTGAAAAATTCGCTAGATTACTTAAGTAGTAGTGAATTTGTTCATAAACCTGTCGCATTACTTGCAGTTGCAGGAGGCGGTAAAGGTGGAATTAACGCATTAAATAGTATGCGTACTGTTGCTAGAGGGGTATACGCCAATGCCATCCCAAAACAAGTTGTGCTTGATGGACTTCATGTACAAGACGGTGAACTGGGTGAAGATGCAAAACCATTAATTCATGATTTAGTTAAAGAATTAAAAGCATATATGGGCATATATAAAGAGGTGAAAAAGCAACTAGGGGTTGAGTGATATGTCATCTCTTTATAAAGATTCACGCTTGTATTTCATTCTAGGGGCCAATAGTCTATCAGCTATTGGTTCCGGTATTGTAATGATAACGATTCCATGGTTGTTAATTAAAGAGAGTGGAGGAGAGACAACGTTTGGTTATGTTTCCATCATCTCAACACTGATTATGTTTTTGTTAACTCCGTTTATCGGGCAAAGTATTGATCGTTTTTCAAGAAAATCTTTATTATTATGTAATGAAGGTATTGGGATAGCCGTAATCGGAATAATGGCTATATGGGGATTTGCTGGGCAACCTTATCATTCTATTCATTATATTCTAATATATATAGCAGGGTCATTTTACTATTTATTATTTTATCCTACAATATTTGCGTTCAACCAAGAGATATTTCAAGCAGAACATTATAAAAATTTAAGCGGAACAATGGAGATACAAGGACAGTTAACGCAAGTTATTTCAGGAGCCGCTGCTAGCTTCCTTATTGAAATCATTTCTTTAAGATGGATCTTGTTAGTAGATATGTTAACTTTTGCAGGTGCATTTTTCCTTTTCTTATGTATACCGTACGTAAAGAAAAAGGAAGTGAAAAGGAAAGTAACATTTAAGAAGCAATTGTTCGAAGGAATTCACTTTATGAAAAAATATCCTAAACTCTTTTGGTTCTTACTAGCTACTTATATGCCATTTATAGGTGTCATGATGGCAAATTATTTAATACCGGTTTATATTTCGGATATACTCAAAGCTAATGCCTCTGTATACGCAATAGAGGGCATGATGTACGGTGTCGGAGCGGTTGTTGCAGGGATCTGTATTCCACTCATAATGAAATATGTCAAAACAGAAGTTTCAATCGTTATGACGATGTGCATTTATGTAATTTCAATTACCGCAATGATTATTGAACCTTCCGTAATGTTGTTATATGGACTAGCGATTTTTCATGCGATTGGAAATGCGGGGACAAGAGTGGCGAGAAATGTATTGATGATGGAGGAAATCCCAAACGAAGTAATGGGACGTGTTGACAGCTTATTTCGATTAATTGGTACAGGAATAAGAATTGTATTATTAATGCTGTTTACAGCTGGTGTATCTAAAGCTGGGGTAATGCTGCCGTTTTACGTATTAAGCTGCATATTAATCTTCTCATTAGGTATCGCTATTTATTATGTACTATCACAACGTAAAGTAAGAACGAACATTTCTAATAAATCAATCATATAAAAAATACTTCTGCCTTCCTATCTTTTTCTATATAATTAAAAAGAAAGGGAGTGCAAACGTATATATGAACAAATGGATATTACTTATAATCTTATTATTACCACCACTATACATTCTTTATATGACCTTTCGAATGAAGAAAGTTGCTCGTGAAAAGTTGAGCCATCACTCTCCGTACGTTCTTATATTAGGTGCAAAGTTATTTGGAGATAGACCGTCTTTATCTCTTCAAAACCGTTTGGATGTAGCATTGGAATATTTAGTTTCTCATCCTGAAGCGAAAGTAATTGTTTCAGGTGGTCAAGGAGAAGATGAAGATATACCGGAAGCTCATAGTATGAGGAACTATTTAATGGTACATGGTATAGATGAGAGTCGTATTTTAATAGAAGATCAATCTACAAATACGTATGAGAATTTAAAGTTTAGTATAGATTTATATGATGTGAAACATGCGGTAGTTGTAAGCAATACGTATCATTTATATAGAACGAAAATAATTGCGAAGCGTTTAGGCATGAGGATGGAGGCACTAGCTGCTGAAACGCCAATGCGCTCTAAGAGAAAAATGTATGTCCGTGAATATGCCGCTATAATGAAAACAATATTGTTAGACCGTTAGAGCTCAAGTGTGAGCTCTTTTTTTGTTGAATAATGCGTATCATTTGAAATGAATTCCATATTCCATCAAAATAAAGGAAACAACGATAAAGGAGTTGTATTTGTGATTCAGTTTAATCAAGTGTCAAAATCATATGAAGGTGGCACAAAAGCAGTGGATTCATTGCATTTAGAAATTAAAAAGGGAGAATTTTTTGTCCTTATTGGTCCGAGTGGTTGTGGGAAAACAACGACAATGAAAATGATTAATCGTTTAATTGAAACGACAGAAGGCTCAATCTTAATCGATGGAAAAGATATTCAAGAATACAATATTAATGAATTACGCTGGGATATAGGGTACGTGTTGCAGCAAATCGCTTTGTTTCCGCATATGACAATTGCTGAAAATATTGCAGTTGTTCCTGAAATGAGAAAGTGGAGCAAAGAAAAAATAAAAGCTCGTGTCGATGAGTTGCTCCAGATGGTCGGGCTAGATCCAGACGTATATCGCGATCGCATGCCTGATGAATTATCAGGTGGGCAAAAGCAGCGTATTGGTGTTGTACGGGCATTAGCCGCAAATCCGAAAATCGTTCTTATGGATGAACCATTTAGTGCGCTAGATCCATTAAGTAGAGAACAGCTTCAGAAGGATATCGTACAATTGCAAAAGAAGATTCAAAAAACAATTGTATTCGTAACACATGATATGCAAGAAGCATTATCACTTGGAGATCGCATTTGTATTATGAAAGAGGGAAAAATTGTTCAATTAGATACGCCAGAAGAAATTATACATAACCCAAAAAATGAATTTGTAGAAGAGTTCATTGGAAATCGTGGGCGACCTTGGTATGAGGGGAAAAGTATAGAAGATGTATTGCCACTTGATGAAAGTATGCGGATAGAAGGGGAAGCACTATCATTACATTCTTCTTTACAAGAAGCATTAGTTCGCCTGCGAGCTGATGAAGTCGTTCCAGTTGAAGAAAATGGTCGATATGTTGGAGCTTTAACAAGTCGTCATATTGTCAATTATATTGTTGAACAAATGAAGGAAAGAGGCTAAACAGTGACTGATTTTATACAAACGTTTCAAGAACGAAAAATAGAATTACTAACTGCATTAAGTGAGCATTTACAAATATCGCTTATTTCATTATTTTTTGCAGTAATTATTGCGGTACCGCTTGGCATTTTATTAACGAGAAAAGAACGAATGGCTGAGTTTATTATAGGAACTTCTGCAGTTATGCAGACGGTGCCATCACTTGCATTACTCGGATTATTAATTCCGTTAGTAGGAATCGGAAAACTGCCAGCCATTATTGCATTAGTTGTGTATGCACTATTACCTATTTTACGCAATACATATACAGGAATACGGGAGTTAGATGAATCTTTAATCGAAGCAGCGAAAGCTATGGGGATGAATAGCTGGAGAAGACTGTGGAAGGTAGAGCTTCCTCTTGCTTTACCAATTATTATGGCCGGTATTCGTACGGCAATGGTATTAATTGTTGGAACGGCTACATTAGCAGCACTTATAGGTGCTGGTGGGCTCGGTAAACTCATATTACTCGGTATCGATCGGAATGATCATGCACTTATCATTTTAGGGGCCGTACCAGCCGCGTTACTCGCTTTATTCTTTGATGTAGTACTTCGAGTGCTTGAGAGGCCAACACGCTCGTCTAAGCGTGTTATATTGACGATATGTATTGTTTGTATAATGGTTGCTTCTCCATTTCTTTGGAATACAGAAAAGAAAGATATTGTTATTGCGGGCAAACTTGGATCAGAACCTGAAATTTTAATTCAAATGTATAAGCAACTTATCGAACAAGATACCGATTTACACGTACAATTAAAACCAGGTCTTGGAAAAACAGCATTTGTATTTGAAGCGTTAAAATCAGGAGAAGTAGATATATACCCTGAGTTTTCGGGAACAGCTTTATCTACTTTTGTGAAAGAAGAGCCAAAAAGTACAAATCGGGATGAAGTATATGAACAGGCTCGCGTTGGAATGGAACAGAAATATAATATGGTTATGTTGAAGCCGATGGAGTATAACAATACATATGCACTAGCTATGCCGAAAAAAATAGCAGATCAAAATAATATAAGTACAATTTCTGATTTAGGAAAAATTGCACAGAATGCGAAAGTAGGATTCACATTAGAATTTGCTGATCGTGAAGATGGTTATAAAGGAATGCGAAAATTATATAACTATAAGTTTTCAAATGTGAAAACGATGGAACCAAAATTACGTTACAGTGCAATTCAATCAGGGGATGTGAATGTAATTGATGCATACTCAACAGATAGTGAATTGGAACAATATGGACTTAAAGTGCTAAAAGATGATAAAGGATTATTTCCACCATACCAAGGTGCACCTTTATTAAGAAAAGAGACGTTACAAAAATATCCTGAACTTGAAAAAGTATTAAATAAATTATCTGGAAAGATTACAGATGAAGAAATGCGAAAAATGAATTATGAAGTAAATGTAAATGGTAAAAGTAGTGAAGAAGTAGCGAAACAATTTTTACAAAAAGAGAACTTACTTCGTTAAATTTACAAGAAATATACAAATTTATATGTATAAAATGACCGTTCATTACAAAATGAACGGTTTTTTTGTGCATACTTATACATTTTTTCAAAAAAGTATTCCATTTTTCTTCATTTTCTTTTAGAATAAGTAATGTTTTCCTGAAAAAATATAAGAGAAGCGTCTATTAGAGAAAAAGGTGACTTTAATAGTTGAACGAACATAACACCTAGAATGACAGATGGGGTGGTACAAATAGAAAAGAAGTTAGGTTTTTTTCCATTAATTGCATTAGTAGTTGGAACAATGGTTGGTGGCGGTGTTTTTAGTTTACCGCATGATTTAGCAGTAGGAGCAAATAGTGGCTCTATAATAATTGGCTGGTGTATTACAGCGATGGGAATGATTCCACTCGCGCTCGTATATCAAACGTTAGCAAGAAAAAAACCAGAGCTTGAGGGCGGAATTTATAGTTATGCACGTGCTGGTTTCGGTGAATATATTGGATTTAACAGTGCTTGGGGATACTGGCTAGCAGGAATTTTAGGAAACGTTGCAACAATCATGTTACTGTTTAGTACATTAGGCTATTTCTTCCCAATTTTTAAAGGTGGAAATAGTGTTGCGTCTATCGTAGGAGCATCACTTTTATTATGGACACTTCATTTTCTAATTTTATTTGGAATTCGTGAAGCATCTATTATGAATGTGATTGCAACAATAGGGAAATTGGTACCAATCGTATTATTTATTGTTGTAATGGTAACAGCGTTTCGCTGGGATACATTTACACATGATTTTTGGGGAGAAGGAACTATTTCAGTTTCCTCTATACTTGGTCAAGTGAAGAATACAATGCTTGTAACTCTTTGGGTTTTCATCGGGGTTGAAGGAGCGGTAGTATTATCTGGAAGAGCGAAAAATAGTCGAGACGTCGGTAAAGCGACAGTATTAGGACTTATTTTAGTAATGTCTATTTATATTTTAATTTCTGTCTTGTCAATGGGAGCGATGACAAGAGGAGAGCTTTCTGTTTTAGAAACGCCGTCAATGGGACATGTATTAGAACATGTTGTTGGGACGTGGGGCGCAGTAGCGATTAACATCGGGTTAGTTGCTTCACTTGTAGGTACATTAATAGGTTGGTTTTTACTTGTTTCTGAAATTTCCCATGTAGCAGGAAAAGATGGCGTGTTTCCGAAAGTCTTTACGAAAACAAATAAAAAACAAACGCCGCATATGGCATTATGGATCTCAAATGGCGTTGCCCAAGTTATATTTATAATCGTTCTGTTTTCAGAGTCAACATATCAAATTATGTATTTCATAGCGTCAACATCAATTTTAGTACCATATTTATTATCAGCGTTATTCCAATTCAAATTAGTAATTACAAATGAACTAAAAGATGCAAAAGTGAAAAATGGTTCGCTAGCTTTAATTGCTTCACTTTACTCTATATGGCTTATTTATGCAGCTGGTTTGAAGAATTTATTGCTCGTTTCAATCGTATACGGGATTGGGATCATTGTTTATGTGTATGCAAGAAAAGAAAAAGGAAATCGTTGTTTTACTCGTATAGAGAGATATGTAATGTGTGCAATTGTCGTAGCAGCTGTTACATCTCTTTATATGTTATTGACTGGAAATATAAAAATGTAAAAGTCCTTTTCATTTAAAGGGCTTTTTCTTTGTCTATAGAATATTTAATACATAAGATATTCAGGAGGGATGAAAATGGAAGAAAAAGAACAGTTGAACAGAATTGTTGATTTAGCGAGTGAAGTAAGGAAAGTATTAGTGCAAGAATCTTTTTTTAATCATCATCCTGAACTGCGAGGAGTGATTGAAAATTTAGCGAGTGCGGTAGAGAATTTGGCGGAATTACAGCAACATAAAGATGAAAACGCTGAAGATCGTTTACGATATGTACTTGCTAAAATGAAAATTGCTCATAATGCCATCTTACAAGAGAAAAACGCATTTCCATCTCATTAATATACGATTTCATTTTGAACCTGGCGGATAACGTCAGGTTTTTTGTTTCTAGTTTTGCGTTTCTTTCATACACTAAGAATAGTATGAAAAAAAGAAGGTGACGAAGGTGAAATTACATAAAGCTCTTCAGCCAAGTTTTATAAAACGAATGTACTATATGAGGTTTATTGGGAAGTTTACAAAAGCAGAGAGTGAGAAGAGTGGAGAGAATTTCTTTGTACAATGCCTATCGCCAATACCATTCACATTGCAAGAGCAATTGAAAAATGAACCATATGTATTTGAAGGTTTATGTAGCAATAAAAAGAATGAAAAAGTCTTTTCGGAATTAAAGAAAAGAAAACTAGAAAAGCAATTGATTATGTTTCGTCTCTATTATGAAAGAGGACATATATACGTGGAGTTAATTTGTACAGAAGAAGCGCGAGAAATAGCAAACGGTTATAAAATGATTCCAGTACCTAAAGTTTCCGATTATAAAAAGGGAGAGTCTTTAGAAAGAAAACTTAGTAATGGTTATTTGTCATTTCTAATGCCAAAATATCCGAAAGACTTTGAGCCTCCTGAGTTATTGTGGCATGAGGGAAGGTTATATGGAAATATATCTTTAAAGTCATCGTCAATTAGTTCAATCGCATATTTTGAACAGCAGCGGGAATGTAAGTATATAGAACTTAATGACTGGATGAAGTATGTAGAAATAGCGGTAGAAGATCAATTATATTTTGTAAGCAATCATGTGTATGAGCAATTAAAAAAACGAATAACTGAAGAAGGTAAGCTTGTAGAGGTAGAGGAAATAAAAGTGCAAAAGGATGAATGGGAATGGGATGAGCGTGAATCCGTCTTTTTACAGTATGTGAAAAGTTTTGTACGTAATAAAGGGCTATATTTGGATGAAACAGATATTTATAACTTTCATATAAGTACAAAAACAAATATGTTGACGATTCTGGGTGGTATACCAGGCGCTGGAAAATCCCGTTTTGTGCAAGCTTATGCAGAAGCACTTGGATTACAATACGGGGAAGAATTGGTTTGGATCCCGATTTCACCATCATATCAAGAACCACATGATTTACTTGGTTACCTTCACCCAAATGGTACTTTTATTGAAAGTGAAACAAAATTAGTTAGGGCGTTAATGAAGGCAAAAGAAAATCAAAATCAGCTGTATATAATCGTTTTTGATGAAATGAATATGTCACATATTGAGCATTGGTTTACTCCATTTCTATCTGTTCTTCAACTTGAAAAGCAAAATCGTATTTTAAATTTATATGAAGGTGTGCAAGAAAAAGAAAATCCAATTCCGCCAACAATTGAAATTGGAGAAAATATTATATTTGTTGGTACTGTGAATTTTGATGAAACGACGAAGGAGCTCTCAGATCGATTATTAGATCGGACGAATGTAATAACTTTACGAAAGATTCCGTTTTGTGAGATGTGTATGGAGCAAGAGAAAGTTGTATTACAACCACCTCTGAAAGTAACTGCAGGAGAATTTCGCATAAATTGGGTCAGGAATAAAACGATGATTGAGGTGTTTTCTGAAGAAGAGTTAGAGCTATTAGATAAGTTACATGGTGTATTGTCATCACACGATACGTCAAAGGGAATTTCTTTTCGATGTGCAAATGCAATTGCTACTTATTTGCAAAATATACCGTTCCAAAATAATCATTCTTATATGATTAGTAGAGAGGAAGGATTTGATTTACAAATAAAGCAACGTGTATTGACGAAAATAAGAGGGACTGAAATGATGGTTGGGTCTTTACTTTCAGAGGAAGTAAAAAGGGGGGCAACATTAGTACCTCTTTTGCAATCTCCACTTGCAAACAGAGTATCTACATTTGAACACTCTTTAGCATATATAAGAGAAAAGCGTAGAGAACTGGAGTTGTATGGTTATGCAAAATGATGGACGATACGAAACAGAAATCGTTGATACGAAAGAAACGCTTCCTTTTGTATTAAAGTTAATTATTGGAACGGAGTCAAAAGGAGAATATATTTTATTAAATCGTCTTTGTACCTCTGCAACAGCATTAGCTCAATGTATTTATAAAGTGCAAGAATTAAAACCAATTAGATTGCAATACCATTATGAAAATCCAATGAATATTACTTTTATATGGAATAAAGTCTATGAGGGACAGAAGAATATAAAAGAGACAAAATATGAAATAAATGACCAAAAACAAAAGGTATTAATATATGAACATGGAAAAACGGAATTCTTTTATCCATGGCGTTGTGGTTTATATCATTTTGAAGTGAATATAGAAGATCGAACGTATTATGGCGCTTTTCAAGTCGTCCCCAAAAATTTTTTTGATGATCAATTTGAAATGATTCAAAACTATGTGAAGTCGATTTTAAATGAGTTGATTTTAGATAGAGGTTATTATAAAAAGACTTTCTCTGCACTTAGCGATATTGAAGATTCTTCTTATTTAGTGTTACTTAGAAAGTTGCCGCAAAAAATGAAAAAGATAAAGCAAATTTTTAAGAAAATAGAATCGAGTTCAAAATTTATACATGAATATAAATGGGAAGAAAAGGAGCGGAAAGCAACGAGGAAAGGAGCGGTAGTGGCGGAAAGAAAACCGTATGCAAAATATTATAATCGTAAGTTTATCGAACAAAAAAATAGTATGGAAAATGCATTTCTTAAATTTAAAGCGATGCAATTTTATCTTTATTTACTTGAAGCGGAAAATTTTTTGCGTCAAACAATTGAAATATTAGAAAGAGAAAAAAAGAAGAAATCAGAAGAATTTCAAGCTGTAAAAACGATTATACAAACAATTGAGCGTAATGGATCAGTGACCGATAGAGAGAAACAAAAATATAAAAATATACATTTACTAAAAGAGGCGGATTTACGAAAAAGTTCTATGAAGATACAAGAATATAAAATTTTAGCGCATTTTGTACATGATAGTGTACAATACTTTCAAACTTTAATGTATTCTCCATTTTGGAGAGAAGTTTCTGAAACGGGTAAGATGAACTCACATAATTTACCGATACCACATCAACAATTACTACAGCATTTAGATTTACTTCCACAATATACAGATCAATCTCCATCTTTATTATTTGTTTATAAACCAACTTTTTTAGTGTATGAATATTACGCTTTCTTTATCGTTATTTCCATGTTAGAGCAAATTGGTTTTGAAGCTAGAAATTCCATTCGTGAACAAATACAAGAACATTTTTATGTAGATGGATTACAAGATGGAACGACAGTAGTTTTACATCGAGATGATATGAAAGTCCATGTCGCATTTAATGATTTAATTGAAACACATCCTCTTATTGCATTAAGTAAAGGGAGTAATTTTTATAATGGAGAAGACACGAAGAAGCCAGATATTCGATTAGACTGTTATGTAAAGGAGGAAGAGAAATACGTATATCAATCTTCTATTATTATTGAAGTGAAGTATAGCCCAATGTACAATATTTTTCAGCACGTTGGGAATACGAAAGCAACTGAGCAAATGTATAAGTACTGGTCTATAAAATTTGTAGAAGAACAGGATGGAAAGCGAATCTATCATCGAAGGGCCATTTATGAAGTCATTTGTGTATACCCAGGAAGTCATATGCATAGTAAAAAAATTGAGTCTGGATGCGGTGTTTTCTTGCAATTATACCCATATAAAACGAAACAAGGAGAAGAGAAATTAGCGGGAAAACATGGAATGGTACAAATTTTTGAGAAGTGGTTAAAAAGCATGAAGAAGTAAAAGAAATCCTTTTTTATAAAGGATTTTTTTAGATTAAGAAGAATTATATGCAGTATGGGAGACAGCTTCATATGATATGAATTTGCAAGTGATAGAAATATATTTTGAGAAGAACGGTACATGAGGGATAAAAGGCGATTATGATGGAATTTAATTTATTTTGCAGAATATAATAAGGCGTAAATGTTTTTAGTTGCATACGAAGATTTGTTCTTATATGATAGATAGTGAAAGCGTTATCAAAAACAGAGCGGCGATGGGAAAGGCGGGGAAATATGTTCCAGCGTGTTCAAACAAAGGAAGAACATTTTTGGTTCGAGCAACTGTGGGGAGATTTTTGTGAAGAAAGAAACTTAATGTTCGTAGAACGTAATTTAAATCCATCACGATTTTTATTAATAGAAGATGAACATCATATCGGTACAGTAGAATGTATTAAGTATACGGTACCAGAACAATCAAATTCTGAGTTTTTCTATCCGTTTTCTAAAAATGATTTAGTGAAAGATTTGCAAAATGTATATGAAATAGGCAAGTTAAGTATCGCGAAAACGTCTCGTGGGAGAGGACACTTCAAAAGACTAACAGCTATTTTATTTATGCATGCATTAGAAACAAAAGCAGAATGGTATATTGCAGCGGTTACAAAAAGAATGTATATGTATTTATTAACACTCGGTTTCCCAATTGAACCGATAGATAAGCCATTTCAATTTCATGATACTTTACAAGGTGTACCAGTACGAATTCATGCCCGAAAAGGGGCTACGCATTTGTATTCTTTAAAAGAATTTCGAGATGTAATTCAAGGAAATGCCCATGCACAGGCATTAATCGCAGAATACAGTAAGAATATTATGTTAACCAAATAAAACGAAATGAATATGTATAATAAAGAGAATGCGATTTTAAAATGAAATCATTCTTCATGAAAAAGACCCTTATTATTTTAATAAGGGTCTAAAAATTATAATCCAAATATACTAAAAATCATTTTACGGCGCTTCGGTTTCTTTTCACGTTCATATATTGGCTTTGTATCGGGAGTAATATAGATTGGTTCTTCTTTCTTGAGGGTAGCTTCTAGTTTTTGAATTCGCTCTAACATTTCCTCCATTTCACGGCGATGTTGTAAAAGTTGGTACGTAACAACATCATTTGCCTTATCTTGCATTTGTTCTTCCATTCGATCTAGTCTTCTCGTAATTGTGTTTAATTGAGCGGTTAATTGCTCAAAATCATGTGATGATATGTTTTGAACAATTGTATTTACTTGAGTTTTCAATTCTTCAACATCATTTGATGATGTTTTTTGAGTAGGGTGAGTGTTTTGGGACTTCTCTATTTGTGAAAGATGGTATTCTAACATTTGGTCTAAATCATCTTGTGTAAAAATAAAGTGACCATATTTATTTTTTTCTATAGTAAGATTTAATTGTTGTGCAATCCGGACAACAGCCTTTGGGCTAACACCTAATTTTTTTGCGATAAATGGTGTTTTATATTCCAAAATAATCCCTCCTATATATATCCTGTTGAATGATTTCGATCTATGAAGTAAGTTCCCTTCCAGTGTGACAAAAGAAGTGTGGAATCGGCAAAGAAAGTGTTTTTTCACGAAATGAAGTTAGGAAGAATATATCGTGAATATAAAAGTTTTTATCTTAAAATTTAGAATCATTTGACTGAGGGAAATGAATTAGATTATCATAATGATAAATATCTTTTTTATGTATGCATATAATATATAAAAAGGTGGTTGCTAATGTAGAATTTTGTTAGAGTATTAGAATGCTTACTTCACTTGAATAAAATTAAGTAGGAGGTGGCTTCCTTGCTTACAATGTAAGTAAGGAAAAGTATTTGGACATATATAGTATAAGTATAGTGATTGTTTTAATTGCCTTAACGGCATTTTTCGTTGCAGCAGAATTTGCAATTGTTAAAGTGCGAAGTTCAAGAATTGACTATTTAATTGCAGAAGGAAATAATCGCGCAACATCTGTCAAAACAGTCATTACAAACTTAGACGAATATTTATCTGCTTGTCAGCTAGGAATAACAGTTACAGCACTGGGAATTGGGTGGTTCGGTAAACCTGCGTTAAAGCAAATGTTTGACACATTTTTTGTGAATTTGAACATTTCTACTCAACTAGCAGATATTTTTGCTGTAATTTTAGTGTTTTTGTTTATTACATTTTTACATGTTGTAATAGGGGAATTGGCTCCAAAAACATTTGCGATTCAAAAAGCTGAACAGGTGAGTTTATTTGTTGCTAAACCGTTAACTTTCTTTTATCGTATGGCGTTTCCTTTTATTTGGCTATTAAATGGATCAGCCCGAATAATTACGAAGTTGCTAGGGCTGAAACCACCGAAAGGGCACGATGAAGTTCATTCAGAAGAAGAATTACGGTTATTAGTTTCAGAAAGTTACAAAAACGGAGAGATTAATCAGTCTGAATATAAATATGTAAATAAAATCTTTGAATTTGATGATCGTATAGCAAAAGAGATAATGGTACCCCGAACTGAGATGCATATTATAAGTAAAGAAATGCCTGCTGAAGAAGCGTTGCAAAAAATGTCTCGGGAAAAATATACGAGATATCCAGTTGTTGATGGCGACAAAGATCACGTAATAGGCTTTGTGAATTTTAAAGATATTTTCACAGATTTTGTGCAGCATAATGCGGTTAGTAATAAGAAAGTAGAGCAATATATTAGGCCGATTATTTTAGTTATCGACTCCATCCCAATACACGACTTATTTTTAAAAATGCAAAAAGAAAGAACACATATTGCTATATTGATAGATGAATATGGTGGTACGTCTGGACTTGTTACTGTTGAAGACATTTTAGAAGAAATAGTTGGAGATATTCAAGATGAGTTTGATACAGATGAACAGCCAGAAATCCAACAAGTTAGTGAAACGAAAACAATACTAGAGGGAAAAGTACTTGTTAGTGAAGTAAATACGTTATTAGGTTTAACGATTGATGATAATGGTGTTGACACAATAGGTGGATGGATTTTAACGAAGAATATAGAAATTGCTGAAGAGGATTTCATTGAAATCGAAAATTATAAGTTTTGCGTAAAAGAATTAGATGGACACTATATAAAGAGACTAGAAGTTACAAAAACTGTAGAATCAATTGTTATTTTAGAAGATGAAAAACAAATTTCATTGCAAGAACAAATTAGTTCGTAGACTCTGCTAGATGGCAGAGTTTTTTTGAGCATAATGTTTTTTGCAGAATAAGGGCTATGTTACAATGACATAAGTCAGACCTTTCACTAGGTGAAGTATTGTTGTATACATATATTTGAAAGGGGAAGAATTATGAAAAAGCATTTATATATAAATGGAGATTGGAAGTCTGTAAATACGTATAAGCCATTATATGCACCATATTCTGAAGAAACATTAGCGGAAATCGCGCAAGGAACGGAAGAAGATGTAAAAGAGGCTGTTATTGCTGCAAAGAATGCAATGAAAGAAATGAATAGATTATCTGCATATGATCGTGCGACTATTTTAGAGAAAGTCGCACAAAAAATGGATGAAAGAAGAGAAGAATTTGCAGAGATTATTGCAAAAGAGGCTGCAAAACCAATACGTGCTGCAAGGGGAGAAGTAGATCGTACCGTTCAGACATACAAATTTGCAGCTGAAGAAGCGAAGCGTATATACGGTGAGACACTGCCACTTGATGCAGCACCTGGTGCAGATGGGCGCATTGCATACACAATACGAAAACCGATTGGGGTTATAGGAGCTATTACACCATTTAATTTTCCATTAAATTTAGTGGCACATAAAGTGGGCCCTGCAATTGCCGCTGGAAATACAGTTGTGTTAAAACCAGCTGATCAAACGCCTCTATCATCTTATGCATTAGTTGAACTATTTGAAGAAGCAGGATTGCCAAAAGGGGCTTTAAATATTATTTCTGGTCCTGGTTCAACTGTAGGAGAAGCAATAGTTACAAATGATGATGTTGCTTCCATTACTTTTACGGGAAGTCCGAAAGTTGGACTTGGAATTAAGGCAAAGGCTGGGTTAAAGCGAGTTACGTTAGAACTAGGATCGAATGCTGCTGTTATTATTGATGAAGATGTTGAATTAACAGATGAATTAATTGAACGAGTAAAATGGGGAGCATTTGTTAATAATGGACAAGTTTGTATTTCGGTACAACGTGTTTTTGTACATGAAGAGAGAATGGATGAATTTTTATCTAAGTTACAGAAAGCGATGGAAACAGTTGTTGTTGGTGATCCGTTGCTTGAGGAAACGGATGTATCAGCTTTAATTTCGAAAAAAGATGTCGAGCGTATCGATAACTGGGTGCAAGAAGCAGTTAAAGAAGGAGCGAGCGTTTTGTATGGTGGTAACAAACGTGATGAAAGGATTTTTAAACCAACTGTATTAACGAATGTTCCAGAGCATGTATCTGTACAGTGCCAAGAAGTATTCGGTCCACTTATGACAGTAAATACATTTAAAGAATTTGATGAGGCCATAGAGCAAGTAAATCATTCGCGTTACGGTCTACAAGCAGGCGTATTTACAAATAATTTGTTTAAAGCAATGCGTGCAATTGATGAATTAGAAGTTGGTGGTGTCATGATAAATGATATTCCAACGTTCAGAGTAGACCATATGCCTTACGGTGGTGTGAAAGAAAGTGGTACGGGGCGTGAAGGAATTAAATATGCAATCGAAGAAATGACAGAAATGAAATTAGTGTGTATTAAAAAATAAAGTAACTAGAACTTAAACATCGCAAAAAAACGAGTAGGAAATGTTTACGATTCCATACTCGTTTTTTTGTTTATTTGACGTTTCTTAGAATGATTTCATTTAATCAAGTGTACCTTTTACTTCATTTCTTGTTTGAAAATAGCATCTTCTACATAAATTTGTTCTTTGTCGACAGCAGTGCTATGAGATAATACTAAACCGATTGGTGTTTCTATACCTTTATTTTGAACAATTGTAAAAGGAACATTTTTTTCATTCGCTAATTTAATGTATTTTGATAAATGTGGGTAAGCAATGCCACCATTTAGGAATATTTGTAATGATTGAGAAGAGCGCATGCTACTAGCTACTTCAGAATATACATTACTTTGCATTACTTGACCGATAGTTAAAGCGATTTCTACACGCTCACGTAATGTAGTTAAATACATATTACGTTCTTCTGGTTTGTTTTGCTTTTGGCCGTAAATGCCTTCTTGGAGATAATCTTCCACATTTTTATTTACCATATTTTTCACACCTTTCCTTTTCTATTGTACGAAAGAATGAAGCAGGATGCAAAAAAAGTCGCATCGAATATAAAAAATTTGAATGAAAGGAAGGAAAATGGAATGTAACAATCTAAACAATTAATAAAGTTATAAAAATTTTATCAACACATATTAACAAAATGTGACAATAATCTATTAACGAATCATGTTTTTTGTGTTAATATTCAAAATATAAAGGGTGTTCGTCGCATGGAAATGGAGGAATGGAGGTTTTTCCAATCGATAAGGATATTAAAGAAGTATTTTGTTCGCACTTGAAAAACAACAGGCACCAATTCGTTGAGAACTGGAAAAACAAAATGATAATTTCCGATAAAGATCCATTTAGACTAGAAGCAGTTCAAAATGGAGAGGATTTATTAGAGTTTATTATTGAACTTACTATGGAAGAAAAAGATATAAATTATCTTCAGCCATTATGCGAGAAAATTGCTATTGAACGTGCAGGAGCAGATGCGAATATAGGTGATTTTGTTTATAATGCAAATGTGGGAAGAAATGAGCTTTTCGAAGCGATGTGTGAATTAGATGTTAGTGCACGTGAATTGAAACCAATTATGGCCCAAATACATACTTGTTTTGACAAATTAATTTATTACACTGTTTTAAAATACTCGGAAATTATATCAAGAAATTTAGAGGAAAAACAGCAATATATTAACGAAACACATAAAGAAAGGCTGACGATTTTAGGGCAAATGTCAGCTAGTTTTGTACATGAATTTCGTAATCCACTTACTTCCATTATGGGGTTTGTCAAATTATTAAAGGCAGACCATCCTAGTTTATCGTATTTAGATATTATTTCTCATGAATTAGACCAATTAAATTTTCGCATTTCGCAATTTTTACTCGTATCGAAAAAAGAAATGTGGACTGAATCTGAACGGTTTTGGCTAAATGATTTGTTTCAAGACATTATACAGTTCTTATATCCAAGTTTGGTCAATGCAAATGTTTCTATTGAAAAGAATTTGCCATATCCAATTCCGCTTACTGGTTATCGGAGTGAAGTGAGACAAGTATTTTTAAATATATTAATGAACTCAATTGACGCTCTTGAATCAATGAAAGAAGAACGAAAAATTATCATTGATGTATTTGAAGAAGATCAATCGATTCGGATTGTAATAAAAAATAACGGGCCAATGATTCCAGCTGAAAATGTAGAAACGATTTTTGAACCATTTGTAACTACTAAAAAGTTAGGAACTGGTATTGGGTTATTTGTATGTAAACAAATTGTAGAAAAGCATAATGGGTCCATCATGTGTCGTTCAGATAATGATTGGACAGAATTTCAAATTGCATTTCAAAAATAAACAGTCTACACCAAATGAATGGTGTAGACTGTTTTAATTCGTAAGTATAACGGCTTCTAATTTAGGATCTTTCGTTGAATAACCTAAAATTGAAATTGTATAAATAATGTTCGGTTCGACTTTGAAATCCGGTATAGTTAGTAAGACACTTTGATGATCTGCGAGTGAAACTTCTATATCGGCTGTACCAGGGCTAACTTCTAAAAAATCTGTTATTTGTTTAAAGAGTACATTTTCAAATAAATGATCGCCACCTTTTAAACTTACATTTACAACAGGGGTATCGGGAGAAAAGTGCGCAAAGCGTATTTTTGCCTGGCCTGCTGGTAAATGAGTATTATCAAGCATAGGTTGTAATTGTAGATGATTATCACTATTTATTGCAGCAAAAGTATAAGTGTGATTTCCCATTATTGGTACTAAAGCTGAAAAGATGGGCGTTTCATTTCCGACAGGAACAATATCTATTCGGTACTTACCTTGTACTAATGTTAAATAGGGACTAAATTGTTTAAATGAAATATTTTTAATTACCTTTTGCCCGTTTACTAAAATGTCAACGGCAGGTGTATTTGAAGCAGAGTGAAAAAATCTTATGTGCGATGGTAAAGCAGCTTCTTGTGAATCTCTTTTTTCGTATGCCTGTACAAGATTCGTAAGTGCATCATAATATTTCATATATAGTTCTGCATATTTTTTTGGATTATGAAATTGATAGTAACGAGCGAGCTGTTCGTAACGTGCAGCTTCTTGTCCATATTTTTCGATTTCAGATTGAGACATGAACATTCCTCCTTTGTCATCATTAAAACTATATGCTTAGCAAGAATGAGGTTATGCGAAAAAAATTGTTTTTTAAAAGAGAAAGGTTGAAAATTAATAATAAGTATTTTTTAAGGATAAGTTAAGTTTAGGTGAACGAGAGTTATAATTTTCTAGAGGATACAAAAATATATCATCCATATTGGCTGAGGAAGTGTATATTTCGAAATGAAAAATTTGAGAGCATAATACGTGACATGTCGAAACCATGTCCTGAAACCCTTAGGAAACTAGGGATTTTTTAAATTATGGGCAAATACACATACAAAGTAATAATTGTCCTACATAAATTATAAAGGAAAGGTAGTTTGAAATTAAGGAAAGGAATGAAACCTTGGGATGGGGATATCCCGCAAGGAATTGTGAATGGAGTTATGGACGGTGTTGTGCTTTATATTGTAGGATGAATTGTGATTTTGTAATACTATTGTTTCTATTTACGTTAGCAAGTGACGGTATTAACTGATAAAAGAGCGTCGTGCCGAACTGATTAATGTGGTTAATCGGTTCTTTTTTTATCCGATTTTAATGGGCAGTAAGACCCACATCTCAAAATTCAGCGAAAACAAAGAAGTTAGGTGGGGGTCGGGCTGCCCATAAAAGTCCGATTGGTGAGGGCTGATTAAAGTTTCACTTTATTGTATAAATGGAGGAGAATGTATGTGAAATATTGGGTTCTATAAAAATAATTGCTATGCATTTAGTAGGATTAATTGTCGAGATTTGTTTGAAAATATGCAATATAAAGTAGGAGAACAGGAAGGAGTTTAAAGGGAGTTTCGTCGAAGTTTACACAATGTCGGCATTTGAGGGAAGCTGACATTATGTTGGGAAAATATTTAGTGAAGCGTTAATTTTATATAAGGGAGGGTTATTTGAGCGTATAGATAAGGGTTGGTCTTTAATTTAAGTTCTGAATTTTCTGTTTTTAAATTGATATTTAGCACTCATTTGTATATTTTATAATAGTTTTTTGATAAATTCACTGCTTTCGCAGAGGGTTCTTTTTTATGAAAGAAACGTCAATTTTCTTCATATATATATACAAATTGGAGAAATGGGGGAGCGCTATGCGCGATTACTTAATTAAACCACTTGTTGGTCAGCCGTATCCAATGATTTCACATGGAAAAGGTGTGTATTTGTATGATCAAAACGGAAATAAATATTTTGATGGCTCGTCAGGAGCAATTACGGCAGGTATTGGGCATGGCGTAAAGGAGATTGCGGACGTTATCAAAAAGCAAGCAGAGGAGATTGCTTTCGTTTATAGATCACAGTTTACGAGTGAACCAGCTGAAAAATTAGCTAAGAAATTAAGCGATTTAAGTGTAGGAGATTTGAACTGGAGCTTTTTTGTAAATAGTGGTACGGAAGCAAATGAAACAGCTATGAAAATTGCAATTCAACATTTTCAAGAGCGAGGTATTCAAGGGAAACATAAAATTTTGTCACGATGGATGAGTTATCACGGTATTACGATGGGCGCCTTATCAATGTCTGGGCATCCACTGCGTAGACAACGTTTCGTGTCAATTTTAGAAGATTATCCAACTATTCCAGCTCCATATTGTTTTAGATGTCCGGTGCAAAAAGTATATCCAACTTGTCAGCTTGCTTGTGCGACTGAACTAGAAAGATCAATCGAAAGAATTGGTGCAGAACATATCGCAGCTTTTATCGCTGAACCGATTATCGGAGCAGCTGGAGGCGCAGTCGTTCCGCCGAAAGAATATTATAAAGTTATTAAAGATATTTGTAGTCATTACGATATTTTATTTATTGCTGATGAAGTAATGACTGGGCTTGGTCGTACTGGCGCATGGTTTGCGATGGAGCATTGGGGTGTAGAACCGGATATTATGACCCTTGGTAAAGGTTTAGGAGCTGGATACACACCGATGGCAGCGACGGTTGTAAGTGACCGTGTAATGGAGCCAATTTTACGAGGATCGCGTTCTGTTATGAGTGGGCATACGTTAAGTGCAAATCCATTATCTGCAGCAACAGCTCTAGCTGTTATTGAATATATGGAGAAACATAATCTACCTGAAAAAACAGCTGAAAAGGGAGAGTATTTAATAAAGGGATTACAGAAAGTTCAGCAACAATCGACAATCATTGCTGATGTGCGCGGAAAAGGGTTGCTAATTGGAGTAGAATTGCAACCGTTTACAAAAGCGTCGGAACTTATTTCGGTTGCAGCTAAAAATGGTCTTCTTTTATACCAAGCTGTTTCAGGGCAAGCAGGAAAAGAAGATAGTGCACTGCTTGTAGCACCGCCAATGACAACTACATATTCCGAGTTAGATGAATTACTTTCAATTTTTGCAAAAAGTGTTGAAGAAATGATGCAAAAAGGAGGGCATAGTATCGCATGACAACTATTACGAATACATTCAGTAAATTAAAAGAGATAGAGGAAGTAATTTCTTTATTCCACGATGATATGACATTAATGTTTGGGGGATTTGGGGGGATTGGATCCCCTCCATCTTTAATACAGGCGATTTTAGAAAAAGGAGTTACAAATTTAAATTTAATTGGAAATGATACAGGATTTCCTGATGTAGGAATCGGTCGTCTCGTTACGAATGAAAGAGTAAAATCATTAATTACTTCTCATATTGGATCAAATCCAAATGCAGGAAGACAGTTAAACGAAGGAAGGTTACAAATTGAGTTTTCTCCTCAAGGAACATTAGCAGAGCGTATTCGCGCTGGTGGTGTAGGACTTGGTGGCGTATTAGTTGATGTAGGTGTTGATACGATTGTAGAAGAAGGAAAACGTACTGTTGAAATGAATGGTAAAACATATTTAGTTGAAACAGCATTAACTGCTGAGGTTGCGATTGTATACGCGAAAAAGGCGGATCCATTCGGTAACCTTGTGTTTGATAAGAGCGCTCGTAACATGAACCCTCACGTAGCTATGGCCGGGGATATAACGATTGTAGAAGCAGAAGAAATTGTTCCACTTGGAAGTTTAGATCCAGAAGAAATTGTTGTCCCAGGAGTATTTGTAAATTATATCGTACCGTCGGAAGGAGTGAATTGGAAATGGGTATGGGCGTAGAAGTGAGAGATAAGATTGCTAGACGTGCGGCGAAAGAAATACAAAATGGTATGATTGTAAATTTGGGAATTGGTATACCATCGCTTGTACCGAATCATTTGCCTGACGATATAAACGTTATGTTTCATGCAGAAAATGGAATTGTAGGTATGGGACCTACGCCAAGTAAAGGAAATGAAGACGAAAATTTATGTAACGCAGCAGGTTTGCCAACTTCTCTTATTACAGGAGCAAGTTATTTTGATAGTTGCACAGCGTTTGGGATGATTCGAAAAGGTTTACTAGATATAACGATTCTTGGTTCATTACAAGTAAGTGAGAATGGTGATTTAGCAAACTGGATTGTTCCAGGGAAACGCGTTCCAGGTATTGGAGGAGCAATGGATTTAGCTCAAAAAGCGAAGCGGGTCGTTGTTGTGATGAATCATGTCGATAAATATGGAAATGCAAAAATTGTTTCGGAGTGTACATTACCATTAACTTCAAAAAAATGCGTAGATTTAATTATTACGGATATGGCAGTAATGGAAGTGACGCAGGATGGACTTATTTTGCAAGAATTAATGAGCCCATACACAGTAGAAGATATAAAACAACATACAGAAGCAAATTTTAAAATTGGTTCTAATTTACTAGTAATTGAATGAGGGGAGATGTAATATATGGAGCAATTAAAAAAACAAGTTTGTGATTATATTGAGAGTCATGAAGAAGAAAGCGTAAAATTTTTAAAACGATTAATTCAAGAAAAGAGCGTATCTGGTGAGGAAAGTGGTGCGCAGGCAATTGTAATTGAAAAATTACGTGAGCTAGGTTTAGATCTTGATATATGGGAGCCATCATTTTCTAAAATGAAAGATCATCCTTATTTTGTATCACCGCGTACAAGTTTTTCAGATAGCCCGAACATTGTGGCAACCCTTAAAGGAAGCGGCGACGGGAAATCTATGATATTAAATGGGCATATTGATGTCGTACCAGAAGGAGATGTGAATCAGTGGGATCATCATCCTTATAGTGGTGAGAAAATAGGAAATCGTATATATGGTCGTGGAACAACAGATATGAAGGGCGGCAATGTCGCATTAATGCTTGCGATGGAAGCAATTATTGAATCTCGTATTGAATTAAAAGGAGATATTTATTTTCAAAGTGTAATAGAAGAAGAAAGCGGCGGAGCAGGAACATTAGCAACTATATTACGAGGATATAAAGCAGATGGTGTTATTATTCCGGAGCCAACAAATATGAAGTTTTTCCCGAAACAACAAGGATCCATGTGGTTTCGTCTACATGTGAAAGGGAAAGCAGCACACGGTGGGACGCGTTATGAAGGAGTAAGTGCAATTGAAAAAAGTATGTTTGTTGTAGATCATTTGAGAAAGCTGGAAGAGAAGAGAAATGACCGAATTACAGATCCATTATTTAAAGGAATCCCGATCCCAATTCCAATTAATATTGGGAAAATTGAAGGCGGTAGCTGGCCAAGTTCTGTTCCTGATTCGTTAATTTTAGAAGGAAGATGCGGTATTGCGCCGAATGAGACTATAGAGGCAGCAAAAGAAGAGTTCGAGAATTGGATCGCTGAATTAAATGATGTGAACAATTGGTTTGTTGAAAATCCTGTAGAAGTGGAATGGTTTGGAGCAAGATGGGTTCCAGGTGAACTAGAAGAAAATCATGAGTTAATTACAACGCTCGAGCATAACTTCGTTGAAATCGAAGGGAATAAACCGATTATTGAAGCATCTCCGTGGGGGACTGATGGAGGCTTATTTACACAAATCGCCGGTGTACCAACGATAGTATTTGGCCCAGGAGAAACGAAAGTAGCGCATTATCCAAACGAATATATAGAAGTTGATAAAATGATAGCTGCCGCAAAAATTATTGCATGTACATTACTAGATTGGTGTGAGGTGAAAAAATGAAATACTATGAATCTTTTAGAGAACAGACGAATGGCCATACAGTAGAAGGCGTTTTGGACTATTTTAATAAACGTATTCGAGTAGACCACTACACAGGAAATATTGAGAGAATCATCCAAACAATTGACGAATTAGCAGAGAAACATTCTTTCACTAAATGTATTGTTAAAGGAAAGGGAGAGCATGTTTCAACATGGCTCTCTTTCGGTTTTTTATTAGAAGCAACAATACCACATTATTTTCAAGGTCACGATGCATACTTCTTCGTGAAATTTAATAATGATGAAAGACGAAATAGTATTCATTGGGCTGAGGAAGATACTATTTTAAGCGGTGTAAAAGCAAAAGAAGTAAAGGAAAAAATAGTTCCGGAAAAATTCCTATTAAGAAAAGCGACAGAAGAGGACGCAGAAGAATTAGCAGCTGTCTTTGGAGAAGTATTTGAAGTGTATCCGACTCCTTTAAACGAAGCGAGTTATGTAAAACAAACGATGAAAGAAGACGATACAATTTACTATGTGTATGAATTCGAGGGGAAAATAATTAGTACAGCGTCTGCAGAAATGAATATAAAAGAAGGAAATGCAGAATTAACGAATTGTGCGACCTTACCCGAATATCGTAAACATGGGTTTATGAAAAGTTTATTAATTAAGTTAGAAGAAGAACTTCAAGAAAAATCGATTTTCTGTTCTTATACAATTGCTCGATCGCTTTCTTTCGGAATGAATGCAGCCTTTCATCAGTTAGGCTATACGTATACAGGAAGATTGGCGAACAATTGCTACATTTTTGATAAGCTAGAAGATATGAATATATGGGTAAAAGATTTGTCTAAATAGTACGTTATAAAAATAGAACGGAATCGTCATGCTTATAATCGCACATAGGTGTGCCGGAAATTCGGCATAGTATTTGCTGGATTTTCGGCAAGAGGGGGGATGACATTGCTAGCAGTTTCGACACAAGAAGTCATTGAGGCGATTTTGGGCAGTATTGATGAGGCTATACACGCAGTAGATGAAAATGGTATTACAATTTTCTATAATACTGTAGCTGCAAAACACGATGGATCAAAAATTGAAAAAGTGTTAGGTAAACATTTGTTAGAAGCGTTTCCTTCTTTATCTAGGGAAACAAGTACGTTGATGAAAGTATTAGATACAAAAAAGCCAATCGTTCATCAAGTGCAGCATTATCAAAACTTAAATGGGGAAGACATTTGTACAGTAAATACGACGTTACCTATTTTCATAGATGGAAATATTGCTGGAGCTGTTGAAATTGCAAAAGATTATTCCACAGTACAAAAACTTACCGATACAATAGTCGATTTGCAGTCGAAAATAAAGCGGTCATCTAGAAAAAAAGCGGTCAAAAAGGATGTTGCATTTGAAACGATCGTGACGAATGATGCTCGGTTTAAACAGACGAAAGAATTAGCACAAAAAGTAGCCCCAACCGATGCGAATGTTTTAATATATGGGGAAACAGGAACAGGGAAAGAGTTATTTGTACAAGCGATTCATGAAGCCTCTAAGCGAAAGAACAAGCCGTTTATTGCACAAAACTGTGCAGCTTTGCCAGAGTCTCTATTAGAAAGTTTATTGTTTGGAACGACGAAAGGTAGTTATACGGGGGCAATTGAACGAGCGGGATTATTTGAACTTGTAGATGGAGGGACATTGTTTTTAGATGAACTGAATTCAATGCCACTCGATTTACAAGCGAAAATGCTACGTGTATTAGAAGATGGTGTTATTCGTCGTATTGGTGATAATAAGACGAGAAAAGTAGATGTTCGCGTTATTACCGCAATGAATCAGCCACCAGAAATATGTTTAAAAGAGAATAAAATTCGCACTGATTTATACTATCGATTAAATGTCTTTTCATTATATATTCCGCCGCTCCGTGAAAGAACGGAGGATGTATTATTGTTAGCCTCTTATTTTTTGAAAGAATATAATAAAAGTTATAAAAAAGGTGTACTTCAAATGGATAAGGAAGCGAAAGAAAGACTACAAGCTTACCAATGGCCTGGAAATGTTCGGGAGTTAAAACATACGATTGAACATGCTGTCATTATTGCAGAAGGGAATACATTAACAGCTAATTGTTTACCGCGTACATTTCGGAAAGAGAGTTTTCCAAAGAAGAAGGGCATATTGCCTCTTAGAGAAGCACTTCATCAAACGGAAAAAGAATTAATAGATCAAGCGTTAATTGAAACAGAAGGGAATATATTACAAGCTGCAAAAATGTTAGGTATCCCTCGTCAGACGCTTCAATATAAACTGAGTAAGTACGACAAAACCGCCGAATAATTGGCGGTTTTTGTGTGTTTGCACCAATAAAAGAGCGTTTACATATATAAAAAGTAATGAATATGATAGTATGTATGGATTTCATACAGTGCTTAAAAATATTTTTTTCGCTTATATAATAGGGTTATCCGTACATTTACTTATCAATAAAGTAAAGTTGGCATAACTATTGCTTATATAAAGGATGAGCGTATAAAAAGGGGGAATAGCAATGTTACATGATGTATACAAACCAAATCGTCACTGGAAGGATATCGAATTATGGAAAGATGTTACTGAAGAGCAATGGAATGATTGGGTTTGGCAATTAACGAATACGATCAAAACGTTAGATGACTTAAAGAAAGTGATTAACTTAACACCTGATGAAGAAGAGGGCGTTAAAATTTCAACGAAAACGATCCCGTTAAATATTACACCGTACTATGCTTGGTTAATGAATCCTGATGACCCACGCTGTCCGATTCGGATGCAATCTGTACCGATCTCGGAAGAGTTATATAAAACAAAATATGATTTAGAAGATCCGCTTCATGAAGATGAAGATTCACCAGTTCCAGGGTTAACACATCGTTATCCTGACCGCGTACTATTCTTAGTAACGAATCAATGTTCTATGTATTGTCGTTACTGTACACGCCGTCGTTTTAGTGGACAAATTGGAATGGGTGTGCCGAAGAAACAATTAGATGATGCAATTGCTTACATTCGTGAAACACCACAAGTACGAGATGTATTAATCTCTGGTGGTGATGGTCTTCTTATTAACGATAAAATTTTAGAATATGTATTAAAAAATTTACGAGAGATTCCGCACGTTGAGATTATTCGTATCGGAACGAGAGCGCCGGTAGTATTCCCGCAGCGTATTACAGAAAACTTATGTAACATTATTAAAAAATATCATCCAGTATGGTTAAATACACATTTCAATACATCTATTGAAATTACTGAAGAATCGAAAAAGGCATGTGAAATGTTAGCGAATGCTGGTGTTCCAGTCGGAAACCAAGCAGTAATTTTAGCTGGTATTAATGACAGCGTTCCAATTATGAAAAAACTAATGCATGACTTAGTAAAAATCCGTGTACGTCCATATTATATTTATCAATGTGACTTATCTGAAGGTATTGGTCATTTCCGTGCACCAGTTTCTAAAGGTCTTGAAATTATTGAAGGTTTACGCGGACATACGTCTGGTTATGCAGTACCAACATTCGTTGTTGATGCACCAGGAGGGGGCGGTAAAATTGCGCTTCAACCAAACTATTTAATCTCGCAAAGTGCAGATAAAGTTGTACTTCGTAACTTTGAAGGTGTTATTACAACGTATCCAGAGCCAGAAAGCTACATTCCAGGAAGAGCAGAAGGGTACTTTAAAGAAATTTATCCAAACTACGAAGAAAAACGTTCAGATGTTGGTATCGCAGGCCTTATGAGTGATAAGAAATTCAACCTTGTTCCAGACGACTTACAGCGTATGAACCGTCGTAAAGACTATGAAGAGAATGAAACGCATGCAACATTAAAAGATAAACGTGATAAGCGGGACCAATTGAAAGATAAAAAATATCAAGCACAAATGGCTAAATTAGAAGAAAACGACAAAAAAACCGAGGGTGATGCAGTATGAATTGTATGTGGTGTGACAGTACAGAAGCAAAAGAAAGCTTAAATACTGTATATTGGGAATTGCCAGATGGTACGAAAGCCATTGAAATCCAAGAGACACCATGCATTTCTTGTTCCTCATGTGGTATGGACTATCAATCAGATCAAACAGTGAAAGAAATAGAAGATCAATTGTTTTTAATTTATACGAAAGATTTACCAAAACAACTAACATATGAAGAATTAATGGGAAGACCCCGTCTATTAAAAAGAAATTATTTTGACTTTTAACCAGCTTTTCTGCTGGTTTTTTTCTTTTTTGCCTTGTATAATGTACCCAAGTAAGAAAGGTAGGGAATATTTTTGAAAAAGACATTTTACCACTATATGATGAAGCATCGTGCAGCTTTATTTAGTAATGAAATATCGAATTTAGCAGAGGCAATGTACGATGATTTAAGTTTTCCGAAGCAATCTGAAGATTACGATGAAATTAGTTCATACTTAGAGCTAAGTGGAATGCTAGCAAGTATGTCTATATTTGATGAAGCGTGGGAGTTATACATACAAGATAGATAAAAACTATATGAACTTTTTTGACGTGAAGCTAGTCTATTTGCTAGCTTTTTTTACGTTGTAAATAAATTTTCATATAGTGATATTTTTTATTGAAAAAATTTATGAATATACGCTTCTGTGATAAGCGTTTTTATGTAGGTTGCATATACTGTTATCAAAATCACGACGTCAAAAAAAGGAGAGATATAGATGGCAAGGAAAAAGCAACCTAAATATAACGTAGGGGACATAGTCGTGATTACGCTATATGGAACCGTTGGTAAAATCACAAATATGAAGGTTTTAGATGGAGTTTACGTATACGAAGTCAATAATCATGATGGATTTTACGTAGAGCAAACATTGCAGCATGTTACTGAGCAAGATATGAAAAAAGGTGAAACTGAGTGGATTGAATTAAACTATAATTTCACATTTGGTGATCTCGTGCAAGTAACAGGATACGATAAAGATGTGTTTCGAATTGTTGGTTTTCGTACAGAAGTATGGAGATATAAAAATGACGCATGGGAAGATACAATATATGAACTATCACGAATTACGGATGGTGAATGGTTAGAAGCGGATGAGTCAGATTTAACGTTACTTGCTAATGCTCAAACGGCAAATGCAATTTTGAAGAAAATGAAACAAGATAAAGCAGGTATGAATAAATTAGATTTAGGAAAATTAAAGTCAATTAACAACTCAAAAAAAGTGAGTGTTAAGACAAATCGTCAAGAAATCATTGATGGATTACTTGATATTTATAACGATTATCAATTGTTATTTGATACATTTAAAGATGAAGAATACAAAATTGTTATGGATGTTGTTCATAATTATTTAGTTAAATTGACAGAGAAAAAATAGTTAACTAGAAAGAGAGAATGAATTGAACAACAACATATGCAGTATAAGGTATGCCTACAACTATTAAAAAAATAAAAAGCCATTTAATAAGAGAGTCTGCCCATTGATCTTCATGCATGAACTCTTCTTTTGTTTGCCCTACTTCTTGCGTTACCTCGTATTGATATTCCATAATTATTTCCCCCTTTTGATAGCTTGTACTACCATCGTATGCATCTCGTCCAAAGGATATGACCTATAAAAAAAGAAAAACTATTTTTCTAATCTCATATACATAATTTTGAGATTTTTTCATAAAACAGAAATAAAGGAGTGATGCTCATGAAGGAAATTGAAGTCGTAATTGATACGGAAGAGATTGCGGAGTTTTTTTATGAGCAACTAATTGAAAGAGGATACGTCCCAAAACGAGAAGAAATTGAAGATCTTGCAGATATTACATTCGAGTACTTATTAGAGAAATGTATGATTGATGAAGTTTTTGATGAAGAGGATGAGTGAAAGTAACGACGGGCCTAACTCGTCGTTTTTTACTCTTTACAAACTTGTCACAAATGTAGCCAGCAATAGTTGGTATAATTAAAAGAAAATTTTACTCAAGAGGTGAAGGGATGTTCAAAAAAATTATTGATTCTTTATTAGGAAAGAAAAAATATCGTTCGTATTCTAGTAGTGATTATCGCCATAGAGGTCGCTCTTATTCAAGTAGCGATTATAAACGACGTTCATCTGGTTATGGGCATCATCATTATAAAAGAAAACGTAAAAGCCGTAGCTTCTTTTCAAGTAGCTAATGAAATGGCGTCGTATACTAGCTTTATTAGATAGACCACTACGAAAAAACACAATTGTCGCAGAACGTTATAAAATTGAATCAGTAATTGGAATGGGCAGTTATGGGGTTACATATGTCGTTAATGATTTACAAATAAATAGATATAAAGTCTTAAAACAATTAAGACAAAGTAAACAAAGATATGAGTCCGGTAGAAAATCATTTGAGCATGAGAAAATGATTTTACAAACATTAAACCATCATGCAATTCCTAGTTTATATGATCATTTCGTATGGGAGAAAAAAAGCTTTTTTGTGATGGAATATATGCCTGGTAAAAATTTCGAGGATTATATTTTCTCGGATGGGCATGTATATACAGAACGTGAAGTTTTTAAAATTTTATATGAAATATTAGAAATTGTATCAGTTTTTCATAGTAAAGGTATTATTCACCGAGATTTACGCATTCCAAACATATTAATGAAAGAAAACGAAATTAGTATTATTGATTTTGGATTGGCGAAATTGAAAGGCGAGGGGGATGAACGAGCTACAACTTATGAGGGTGAACAAGCTTTGATGCGAGAAGTTCACTTTCGTAGCGATTTTTATGCGCTTGGTCATTTCTCATTATTTTTATTATATGCAGGCTATGAATCTAATGAAAAACATGAAAAGCCATGGTATGACGAATTAACTTTGGAAAATTACAACCGTGAAATGTTGATGCGTATGTTACAAATAAAAACGCCGTACTATGAGAATGTACAAGATTTAAAAAAAGATGTAGCTTTTGCTTTAGAAAGGATGGAGGATCCATGTTTCAAAAGTTTTTAGCAAGCGTTGGTATTAGGTTTTAAAGCGCGTCATATAGAATGTGAAGAATTACCGTATCGATTACGTAAGCAAGTTCCATTTGCACAAGAATTTGAGTTTGTTCCTGTTTCCGGAGAGTATTATGGAAAATTAGATGAACTAGAATTATTAATTTTACCAAGTGCTTACGATCGCCTAGAGATTATTATGGAAGTAGACAGAAAATCTCGCGGATTAGCAGGTTTATTTGCAGAAGCACTTGATCTTGATGAGAAAGTGAGTCGCTTTACAGTAACGAATGAAGATATTCCAACGATGAAAGAAACAATTAACAATTATATTTTTTAATAAACTATGCATAAAAAAGAAATGGAGAGGAAAACTAAAACAACCGCTCCATTTTTTTGCATAGTGAGGTTATGTATGTGAAACGATATCGACATTTATACTTGTTAAGTTTTACGCTACTCATTTGTTTTGTCGTATTATCACTTTCGTATCATACCGCTTGTATTGAGAAATTTGACAATATAGTCGCACATTTTATTCAAAGTTTTCGAAACGATTATTTGACAGCCTACTTTACTTGGGTGTCTTTTATCGGTTCCAAAAGAATATATTTTCCGTTACTCATTATTCTTGTAATGTATTTTCTCGTTAGAAAAAAGTTGCTTAGTGCTTTACTTCTAACAATTAATTATTATGGATCTCGTTATTTAAACAGTATGCTTAAACTATGGTACGAGCGAGCAAGACCTGATGTAACACAGCTTGTTACTGCAACTGGATATAGTTTTCCGAGCGGTCATACGATGAATGCTACTGCTTTTTTAGGATTTATTGCATACGTCACGATTACAGAAGAACGTATTACGTTGCATAAAAAATTGTTGATTATTTTTATAGCGAGCTTTGTTGTATTATCTATTTCAGTTAGCCGAATATATCTTGGCGTTCACTATCCATCTGACATATTAGCAGGATGGGCAGCTGGCGGTAGCTGGCTCGTTTTATGTGTTATATTTCATAAAACGTTCATTAAAAAAGAACCTATGTCATAATAGGTTCTTTTTCCATTGGTTCAACATGAATGTGCGCATGATAAATGCCAAATTTTTTCCGAAGCATTGCCTCGATGTTGTCAGTAATACAGTGACTTTCTCCAACATCCATACGAGCATCTACCTCGATTGTAATATCAACGTACGTTTGATTCCCGTACATACGAGCGCGAATATCTACGATGTTTTCCACGCCACCAATATGTTCAATCGCATCAGCGTACTCTTCCATCTTATCTGGATCGATTCCATCCGTTAACATATGAGAAGCTTCTACGAAAATCTCCCATGCAGTTTTACAAATAATAAGACCGACAATTAAAGCAGCAATAGGATCTAAAATAGGCATTTGGAACTGCGAACCGACAATACCTACTACTGTACCAATACTTACGAGGGCATCTGATAAATTATCCTTTGCAGCTGCTTCTAATGATTTACTTCTTGTTCGTGCTGCAATCTTTTTCGTATACAAATACACACAGTACATAACGACAGCAGAAAATAAAGCTACCCATGCAGCAAGTACATTAGGTGCAGCTTGTTTCGGATTTAAAAAAGATTGAATGGCACTAATAACAACTTCTAATCCGACCGTTGCCATAATAAAAGAAGCAACAAGTGATGCAATTTGTTCTGCACGCGAATGCCCATAAGGATGATCTGGATCACGAGGTTTCCGAGAGATTTTTAGACCAATTAATATAGCTAAAGAAGCACCGATATCCGTTAAGTTATTTAAACCGTCAGCACGTAATGCGCTAGAGAGGGTAATATAACTGATGATGATTTTCATAGAGGATAAAAATATGTAGGCCATAATGCTGACAATCGCACCTTTATCAGCTTCTTTATGAGAAAGAGTATCCATTTTAATCACTCACCTTTCTACAAGGAATTTCTTTCTATAAATAGAGTATCAAACGAAAGTCGTGTGGGTCTATACAAACATTGTTGACGTTTTTTAGCTTTTTAAGAAGGGGATAACAAAGTTTCGTGAAGGAAAAATATGTTGTAAAGTGCAAAGTTAGGATATGAACGCGATTTTTTAAGGGAGGAGAAGGGAGTTCAAATATGTTCAATTCTGACAGCTGATTTTTGAAAAAATAAAAACCCTCTAGAAAATATTTTTCAGAGGGTTTTCATCTTAGTATGCTTCTAAAAACTCAGTAACTTGCTCTTCAGTTTTTGCGTTAGCACTATGTAAGTGGCCTAGCTTCTCGCCATTTTGATATACAAGTAAACTTGGAATACCCATTACTTGATACTCTTCAGCGATACTTGGGAACTCATCTTTATTAATAGAATACCATTCAAACTTATTGAACTCTTCCATTACATCTCCGATAAAGTTGTCCATACGTACACAATCTGGACACCATGTAGTAAAGAACTTAACAACTACTGGCTCCTCGCTTGCGATGATGTCTTTGAATTCCTGTTCTGATTTGATTTCTTTCATGTTTTTGACTCCTCTCAATGTCAATCGGATATGCTAGTATTTTTATGCAAAATCCGTAATTGCAAACAATAGTTTTGATGAAATAAATTGTTTGCAATATCTTCGACTGCTTCTATGTCCTGATCATTCATTTGTGATTTTTGGATATACACCTTAAATCCTAGTAACGAATATTAGGAACCTCACTTTTCTTTATAAGCTTTTTCATGAGCTATGTCAAACTTCTGAAATTACATAGGTTACCGTTATATGGCGGACAAACCAAACCGTAGTTGTTATAGCCTTCAACCATATTGCTCGTTTTCCTCAGAAATTTTTTGCAGATGGTCATTTAATGCCATTAAAGTAATGTCAGGCAAAACCAGCAATCTATTTCCTATAGATGTTTTAGGTTTATGAAATTTTTTTGTGATATGAGAGAGGGAACGATTAATAGATAAAGTTCTTCCTTCAAAATCAATATCCTTCCATTACTATCAAATCATTGATTAGCGGTATCGCCATGATTTTCCGATTTTATACAGCTCAAATGAAGATGATGAGTGTTCACTTGAAACGTATATTGATGGGGAAGATCACGATGAAATTGACAAGTCAATAAAATACCAACTCATTGATTACGCACTAGACAAAAGAAATGAAAAACTGTTCCGTAAGTTGATTGCGAATTAAGGGGGAGGTGAAAGGCTAGTGGTCCTTTACAAATTCAAACTCACTACCATTTTCGAACAATGGCCGAATGAAGAATATGTGGTAGCAGAAACTGAAGGAAAGGCAAGATTCCTGTATTGGCGAAAGTTCAGAACAAAGTTTCTAATAATGCCGATGGCTGAATTCATGAAGTTTGTAACGTGCGAGAATGAAGGTGTTTTTGATAGCAAGCGAATGTATAGCGCAGAACAAGCGTTTAAGAAAATGTAGCTGGCATGTGGGGTACGCGATCGTTGGAAACTGGAAAACTGATCTATTCGTTTTGTTCGATGGGGAAATTGAGAAGCATAATTGCCATCCTTATTGGGAAATTGCTTACTATAATGATGAGGGGAACGTGGTTCGAAGCTACCAGAAGGGAGAGTATGCGATATAAGAAAAAGAGGACTAGCAGTCGTACCTGCCGTCCTTTAGTAGGAGAAAAGTATTCTTGGTTAAAACTACGAATAAACAGAAAATCTGCTTGTAATTAGTTTTAACCTAAATGTACGTGTCTATACAAAAAAAAGGAGCTGTCTCATAAGTCTCTTTGGAAGTAAAATCACATGAAATTGAAAAAGCAGAAACGTTATTAAATCAACGTTTCTGCCTTTCACTTTTTATTCGATTTTGACTAAAAAGCACTTTTTGGGACAGTCTCTAGGAAGGGAAATCCCAAGCACCAAAATGGCTCGTATTGGTCTACAGGTTCAAAAGTAGTATATGTAAAACGAAAAAATCTCATACAAAAAGCAGACAACGATTTTGGTTGTCTGCCAGTGAGTCGAATGAGTTAGCTAATTGTGATAAATTGCATTCCCATTGCGAGAAGAGTGAAGCTGCTAGTTCAAACAGCTTGTTAGTATTATTTTCGATATTTTAAAAAATATACACAGAAAGCAGATAAGTGAAGAACCTATCTGCTTCTGCTGTAACAAAAGAAAGAAGTATTAGCCGTGGATACGGCGGCTTGAAAATAGTATGTATTTTTATTTGAAAAATATTCAAGGGGTGAAGACATAGGGAATCTTTGATAAACGGTGTCTATGAAAGTACTCAGTTAATCAATAAAGAAAAAGAGTAAATATAACAGCCATTGATTTAGTTTCATTTAGGAGATAGGAATGATGATAATGGTTAAAACAATATCAATTATCGTAGGCGTTGCTTGTGATCTGGTGGGCGTCTTGTTTGTTGTTAAGGAAAGATAAAGAGGTAGACTAGCAATTTGAAGAATAAATAGGAATATTATTAGTTTAAAACACAAAACATAGGCTAGTAAACAAGCTGTTTCCCCTTTTATTCATAGAATATAATGAATTCTATTTATAGAGGAGGTAATCATATTTATGGGATGGAATAATAATTTTCGAGATTGTGATAGATTTTGGGATGATTTAATGTTTAGCAGATGCAGACACAGAGATTGTGATGACCATCGTTGTAGACGTGATCGTGACTGCGATTGTGATGAGTGTCGTCGCAGACGTAATCATGAACGTGATCGTGATCATGATCATGATGATCGTCGAAATTGGTAAATTCCTTGGAAAGAGTGCTTTGAAGAAAAGCGCTCTTTTTTGTTCAGGGATAATAGGGAAAATAAAAAAAGAGAGCTAATGCTCTCTTTTTTTGGATGTGGTAATTAATCACAAATTGGTATTCCAAGCACTCTTAGAGCCAATGCTACTTGAAGCGAAATCTCTAATCTAGCAATTTCGATACCAGCTACTGAAAGAACTAAAAAAGGTTGTCCATTTACAAACACAACGCAACTATCCATGGTTACGCCTCCTTTCTAGCAATCTACTATAGTATATGAACGGATTATTAATATGTAATAGTTGAATTGATTGATTTTATAGAATTGATAGATTAGTCCATTTAAACAAAACAAACGAACTCAACGAATTGAACAGGCAAAACAAAGGTTAGAAGAGGAAAAGAGACAGAAGTTCGCAGCAGAAGTACGTGATCTATAAAACAAAAGAGCTAGAAAAAGAGAAAAATTAAAAAAAGATTTATTAAGGATGGTTGATGGGAAAGTTATGTTTTATGAGGTTATCTCATTGATAGATAGTGGATATAACCCTTACTTGTTATCGAAAGCATTGAATATAGATTGCCAAACTATAATTACAATTAAAGAATATAGAAAAGGGTTTAAAGTACCACGGAATTATAAAAGGATGATTAAACATCAAGATATAATGTACTCCTTAACTGGGAAGGAAGGTAAAGGAAATTCAAGATTAAATCATTTACTATAAAGTAGCGAATTCGCTGCTTTTTATTTTATAAAGAAAAAAGCCCTATCTGGGGCTAGATGATTTTCTTCATGCTACAATGACGGCATTCTCTTGAGAAGATGAAATTTTTAATGGAACTTTTGAATACGGAATTACCACAATTATCACAGCGACCGCTGATCTTATCAGGATGTTCTTCGTATGTGTATATTTTGCTTAAATCGTATTTTTGTTCATGTTCTTTATTTTCCATTTGTTTCACCTGCATATCAATCTGAATTAAAACAGCTGAAGCACAATAACATGGAGTGTTCACGTAGTGGACGCTTTTTATTTTGCAAAAAGAACCTGCAAACATGCAGATTCTCCCGATAATGATTTATGAAGTAAGACCCGAAAATATAATACAATGATTTGAAAATGAGTTCAAGTAAATGAAAAGAACCCGCTGGAGTTCGGGTCCTTTTCAGAAGTGATGATGTTTTCTCGGCTTGGGAACTGAGAAAATACAAAAATATAATACAATGAGTTTTAGAGAATTTCAAGACTGAATTAGAGTAATTTTGGAAGAGAATGAAGGATGGATAATCAAAATAACAAACTGGAATTTGCAATTATTGAATTAAGAATTCAAGTTACTGGACTGCAACAAACGATTAATGAATTAACACGAAGAGTAATTATGTTAGAAAGGAATTAGTAATGAAAGTTGATACAAATCATGTTCAAGAAATAGTCAAATAATCTATGGTAATTAAAAAGATTAACGACAATAAATCGGTAGGGATGGATTGTAAAGTTGGGTATGTAAAGAGAAGCCCACATAGTACGAGTAGCCGTTTACTCAGAAGAGTCCGTATAGCATCCTATATTTGGGAGATTAAATCTGAAATGGTTGAAAATGTATTTAGGGAAGCGATGGATGTAAGGAATGAGAAAATTAAGATTGCTTTTGCAAATACGAAAAAAGGTCCTGTTGTTTTCAACAGGACCTTTCCTAAAATGGCAAAGAGTAACTCTTACCTTACTCTTCTCGTATATAATACATGAAAAAGATAGATGTGTATACAACAAGAAATTCCAATATAATTATTCTAATATAGTGTTTAAAAAAATGGTGGAATTTTAAATAAGGAATTAAATTACAAACGTTGATTTATCAATTGGTTTGAATGTTTTTCTATCAACTTGTAGTAAATAAAGTAATATTGAGATAACAAGATATGTAATTTTGTATACCGGATTGTCAAGCTGAATAAGGGGGTAAATGATACGGAAGTTGAAGGAGAGTAATACTGAAATTTCATTTGCCTGTTTACTGTGTGAAATAAATTCATTTGAATAGAAGCAAAAATAGAGGTTTGCCTTAGACATTTATGAAGGTTAAGAATATTTATAAAGAAAGGAGTAAATACACAGGGCCAATTTTTGTAATGATGGAGGGAATTGATGTGGACATAACTCAAAGTATGGCGCGAATAGTGGTTAATGGGAAAGATCTTCCGTATAATTCAGTTAGAACTTCTGCATGGAATCAAGGGCCTGTAAATGATTTAATTGTTTTAACAAACCAAAGAGTCGAAGAGTTTTATCAATTCATGTGGTCACAAGTGCCAATTACACTTGCGATGTATTTTCTTCAAGGAGCGGACTTAATGAGGTTTGTTAGAATTATTGGGGTTAATCAAAGTGTAACGGGAGAATATATTTATCATTTTTCTTGGGGATAAAACGAATATAATGTAGCATAACAGCTGCTTTTTTATTTTGTGAAATTTTATAGGGTGGTGAATAGGAGGTTAGGAAAATAAGGTTAGAGCGTGATATAGATAATTTGTGAATCTATTTAAGCTCGTAAAGATACTCGGTTACTTTTTTTAATACAATGGGTTTTACAAACAAATGTATAGAAGTATACATAAGATAATATGAAATGAGACGAATAATATCCTCTTCATGTATATTACAATTAACACGAAGTACGTAGAGAAGGCGGCTATAAATATGAAATTTTTAAGGAGCACAAAAAATAAAAAAACAGAGAGACATATTTTGTCCCTCTGTTTTTTTATATTATTCACAAATAGTTCCGGTTGCTATACCAGTTGGGGCAACACCTACTGGAACCGTATCTATAACCGTATTTGTAGCAGTATTGATAACAGAAACAGTATTACTACCTTGGTTTGTAACGTATGCGAGAGTGCCGTCTGGTATGATCGTTACTTGATCCGGGGATAAAGCAACAGGAATTGTATCGATTACAGTATTTGTCGCCACGCTTATTACTGATACATTATTACTTACTTTATTTACAACGTAAATACGAGTGCCATCTGGTGTAATATCTATACCAACCGGTTCAGAACCTACGCTAATTGTATTAATAACGGAATTCGTAGTGGTGTCAATAACAGAAACAGTATTGCTATTTTGATTTGTGACATAGGCACGAGTGCCATCTAGTGTAAAGACGATTATTCTAGGAC